>NZ_AUTI01000415.1:0-125483 GCF_000497995.1 Pseudoalteromonas sp. TB25 | reverse complement strand
GACGATATACCAAATAAGTAAGGGTCGGCTAGGGGGTTGCGCGTTACCGTTTGCAAAATAAGCCCCGCAATGGCTAAGCCAGAGCCTGCTAAAAAAGCGAGTAATGTGCGTGGCATTCTTAGTTCAAAAATAATACGCGTATTAAAAGAGGCATCATTTGAGAGCAAAAAACTATTAAGTACATCTTGTAGTGAGGTATCTGCTGCGCCAAAACTAAGTGCTGCAAATAAGCTAAATAAAGCAGCTGCAGCACTTATAAATAGCGCAAGTGATTGGCGAGTATTAACTGTGCTCATATTATTTGTAACCATAAAAGTAAGTGATATGAGGAATGTTATTTCCCGACTTCGATATTTGCGGGTGGTTATTTACTTGAGCGCAGACACCAAAAACCTCACCTAGCATGTTTTCGGTTAATACCTCACTTGGCGCACCTGAATGCGTAATTTCACCATTTTTAATAACCACTAGTTCATCGCACATTGCAGAGGCTAAGTTTAAATCATGAAACGATGCAAACACCGTTACACCCAACGATTTAGCAAGCTCCATCACCTGTATTTGGTATTTAACATCTAAATGGCTAGTTGGTTCGTCCATTATTAACAGTTGAGGTTGCTGAACTATGGCGCGGGCTATCAAGGCACGTTGCTTTTCACCACCCGAAAGTGACTCAAAGCTTTGATCGCTATGATCTGCCAACCCTACAGTGTTGATAGCTTGGGTAATTTTTTGTTTATCAATGTTAGTTACTGAGCTAAATAGCGATTTATGAGGCGTTAGCCCAAGTGCAATAACATCAAATACGCTTAAGTTAAATTGCGACGGGGTTTCTTGTAAAACAACCGCTACTTTTTTTGCGTACTCATCGCTTTTTAGCTGCCAAATATCGGTGCTGTTAAACTCTACAACGCCATCGCTGGGTTTATTAAAACGATATAAACAACGCAATAAGCTCGATTTACCTGCGCCATTGGGGCCAATTAAACCAACAAATTTACCTGTGGTTATTTTAAGGTTTATTTTTTTGAGGATCGTTTTATTGCCAATACCCCACGATACGTTTTTAACGTTTAGTAATGGTATATTTAATGGCGTTTGAGTGTGCAATAGTCAGTCCTAGACGGGATTAAACTCACTAAAATGCGATAAAAATACTAATGCACTACAAGAAAAAATGAGTAAACCCGCTCGTTAAAAGAATTTATACCAATTGCACTAAATTAGTGATTTATTATAGCGACAAATAAATAGCTTAATAACAAAGCGGAAATTATGACATATACTTGTTCTATATGAATAATTTTTAACGAAGTTAGTAAGTTATTTAATTCGCTAGAAAGATCATGTTTTTAATAAAATTGGTATTATACCATTTGTATCTGACTTAAAGCTTTGCGCTAATTACAGTTGCGGGAACAGTCGAGGACTCGCACCTCATTCCAAATGAAGCTCTATTATGGGCGGCTAAGTAAATAATTTAAAGTAAAAAAAAACCGCACTCAAAAGAGCGCGGTTAAAAAGGGAGTGTTTTAACTAATTTAGCGAATAGTTAAAACTTGTATTCCATACCTAAGCCTACGTAGTCTTGGTCAACGTTGTTGTCCATGTCGAAGCTTGAGTAAAAGCCAAATACTTTAATGTTTTTATTTAATTTGTGATCAAGACCAACTGATATTGCTGACTTATCGTCGCTGTCGTCAAAGTCCATGTCTTGGTATTGTACTTTAAATGTGTTGTTACCCATGCTGTAAGCTGCATTTAATAGATAACCATCCGCTTCTGCGCTGCCGTCAACTTTTTCTTGTGTTTGGTACATTGCACCTAACTTAAAGTTTTCAACTTTACCTTGGATTGACGCGCGTACTACATCGTAGCCATTTACTTCACTATCGGCTGCGNCATTGAGTAACCGTTATCAGCGTCTACATCATCTTCAGCTACAAAAGTAGCAAGTACTTTAAAACCTTCGTATGAGTTTGATGAATAACTAACAGTATTCCCTAAACGGTTTTCACCTTTAAATACATTTTTAATATCGCCTTCAAGGTCGTTAAACAAGTCTAACTTACCTTGAGATTGTTTAAGCGCAGTATCGTTACGACCAATAACCACTTGGCCAAACGCACCTTTTAAACCAACGTATTGGTTACGCGCAGAAATATTGTCGTCGTTATCGCCTTTTGAATCAGCATCAGACACATCAACTTGAAACTCAAACTTATATACCGCTTCTAAACTATCATTTATTTTTTCAGAACCTTTAACACCAAGACGAGATGCATTACTTTTTATCTCAGTAAAAGATCCTTCGCCGTCATCAGATGATTGCACTGTTACATTCGCTTTACCGTAAATGTCTACATCGGCAAGTGCATTAAAAGATAAACCACTTAATAGTGCTAAGCATAAGCTCGATTTTACAAATTTCATGTTATTTCCTTGGATAATCACAAAAGACTAATTTTTAAAACTGCTGCATTTTGTCACCGCTAAATGACAGTAATATTACAATGGAAATATTAATGTCTTTTTTTATTAATAAAAATGCATTAAATTTGAAATCAAAATAACATGAAAGCCTAATAAACGGCCGAACTTACTTACTTTTCTTTAATGACAAGCTTGGGGTCATTTGCGATAGTAAATTAACTAAGGTTTCTATTAACTCTTTTTGCTCGTTGTCTCTGTGATACGCTATAAACACGTCTCGCGAGGTATTTTCTACATCTTTAACATGAAACAGTTCACCTTTTTCTAAATGCCCTTCTACCAATACTTGAGGTATAAATGCACTGCCGCCACATTGCAGTATTAAATCAAGTGCAATACGTCCTGTGCTGGTTCTAAAATAAGGCGGTGTTTTACCGGTAAACTGACGCGCATGCCAAAGTGAGAAAGTAGTTCCCCAATCAACATATACATACTGATTATCAAAAAAGTTTTCGTTCGTTGCAGTGTCGTATCCGCTTACGGGAATGATTGGCAACTCACAGATTCGCTCTACCACTAGCTCGTCTACTTTCGGTGGATCAAACAATATTGCCAAATCAAGCGTGCGCTCTAATAACAGCCGAGTGCTTTCTTGTTGTGCTTTAACTTCTGCGACTAATGACACGCCCGGCATCGCCGATACAATATTTGTTATACCAAACTGTAAAAAAGCATCCCAAATATTAGGCGTTCCTGCTAAGCTAATTTGCTTATGCATATTATCGGCAAGCGCAACATCCACTTTGGCGCGTTGCATGCCCGTAATAATCATTTGTGCATGGGGTAATAAGCGCTCGCCAGGTGCTGTAAGTTGAATGTTATTACGCTGGCGAATAAACAAATTAACACCAAGCCCTTGCTCTAATTGGCGAATTCTAAAGCTCACTGCAGACTGCGTAATATAAAGGTTTTCGGCCGCTTTACCAAAGTGACGCGTACGCACTACCTCAACGAATGTTTTTAATAAATCGATATCCAATTTTTTATCCTCACGATAAAAATAATTTGTTTAATAAATTGCCAAACTTGCATCATACTCCAGCTAATTACTAAGGTATGAGGATAAAGCTATGAGCAATAACATTTCATTACTACGCCAAGCATTTGTTAGCCAACGTCAATTTTATGATGATCAAAACTTTCCACGAGGCTTTAGCCGCAGCGGAAACTTCACCTTATTAGAAGCCAGCATACTTGAACAACACGGAGTTGTTTTAAAAGGCTTATACAGTAAAACAATTGAGCCGCAAAACGAACACCAAGAACAGTTTGTAGCAGTCGTAACTGGCTCACAAGAACCTACCAACCCAATCGAACGAGCTTGGGTAAAATACTTAAAACTAACGACCTGCAAAACTAAGTTTCATACTTTATTTGGCCGTTCAAAAATGTCGAGCCCGGCGCCGATTAGCCAAGAGTATTATTCAGAAGCGGATAATCTGTAAGTATTTAAGTTATTTGCTTTTTTGCGTTTTAACAGTTACAACTTGTATAAGCAAATATTTTTGCAAAATATATATAGGGTTGTTCCGTGACGCGAAAAATACTAATAGTTGAAGATACACCTGCCATGGCGCGAGTGCAAAAGCACATCGCGCTTAAGGCTGGTTATGAAGTTGATATAGCTGAGTCATTAGCGCAAACAAAAGAGCTTATAAGTAAAAATAGCTATTTTTGCGCTGTAGTTGACTTCATATTACCTGATGCTCCATTAGGTGAGGCAATACCTTGTACTATTAATGCAGACATTCCAACTATTGTAATGACGGGCAATATTGATAAAAAAACTCGCGACACTGTAGAAAAATACCCAATCATCGATTACATCATTAAAGAAAATAAACAAGCTTATCAGTACCTCGAAAAACAGTTACAGCGCCTGCCTCGCAACGAAAATGTAAAAGTACTCGTTGTTGACGACTCTAAATCGACCCGACGATACATTTGTAGTTTATTAGTGCGCCATAAGTATCAAATTATTGAAGCACAAGACGGACAAGAAGCGTTAAACCTGCTTGAAGCTTCACCTGATATTTCAGTTATTATTACTGATAATGAAATGCCCAATATGAATGGCGATGAACTATGTAGCGAGATTCGCCGCTTATATAGCAATGATGAAAAAGCTATTATTGGTATTTCGGGTTCTGACTCTGTAGGGCTTTCTAGTTTATTTTTAAAAAATGGCGCAAACGATTATTTGCACAAACCTTTTAATAGCGAAGAGTTTTACTGCAGGCTTAGTCAAAACGTCGATATGTTAGACCTTATAGCCACCATAAGGCGACAAGCCAACACGGATTATTTAACTAATTTACCAAATCGTCGTTACTTTTTTGAAGAAGCTGAAAAATCATTAAAGCAAATAAAACATACTAAAGGTGACGGTGCTTTAGCAATGCTTGATATTGATCATTTTAAAGTGATTAATGACACACACGGACATGATGTAGGCGACGAAGTATTAAAAGGGCTTTCTATTTGCTTTAGTAAATATTTTAAAAAGTATTTAGTAGCGCGTTTAGGTGGTGAAGAATTCGCAGTGTACTTTGCCGACACTGATAAACAAGAAGCACTAAAAAGGCTTGAAGGTTTTAGGTATTTTATAGAAATGAATAGCCAAGAATTTAGTAAAGCTAAAATTAAATTTACTATCTCTATTGGCTTCTCAAACGGGCCTGTTTATCAAATTGATGAACTATTAAAACAGGCCGATTTAAAACTTTACGATGCTAAAGAATCTGGTCGTAATAAAGTAGTTAGTTAACCATTTTATTAGTTAATTATACTTCTGCGGCTGTAATCGCCGCTTTTTTACGTTTACGTGATTGATGATAAGAATCCCAACTAAAAATAGCTAATGCACTCCAAATACATGCAAACGTTACTACACGCTCCGCATCAAAAATTTCACCGTAAAACACCACTGCCAATATAAACATTAGGCTTGGTCCAATGTACTGAAAAAAACCAAGTGTAGTGTATTGTAAGCGCTTAGCTGCACCGGTAAAACACAGCAGGGGTAATGTAGTTACAATACCGGCACTAATCAGTAATGCATTTGTATGCCAATCGTTGGCTGGGAGGCTTGATGTTGCTGTAGGCACCATTAACCACCAATAGATGAGTGCAACAGGCAGTAATATAAGTGCTTCAAGTAAAATACCAGGCAGAGCTTCAACAGGTAACTTTTTACGTATTAAACCATAAAGCGCAAACGATATAGCCAATGAAAATGCAACTACCGGAAACGAGCCAAAACTAATTAGCTGCAGTACAACACCACTAAAGGCAAGTGCTACTGCTACGCCTTGAAACTTACGCAGGCGTTCACCTAAAAAGAGCATTCCCAGCAATACATTTAAAAGAGGGTTTATGTAATAGCCCAAACTCGCATCAAGCATATGGTTATTATTTATAGCCCATATAAATAAACCCCAGTTAAACCCAAGCAGTGCAGAGGTAATGACAAGCATAAGCAAAAGCTTAGGCTGAACAATGATGCGTTTTACTTTGTCCCAATACTTTAAAATACTTACTACCAGTACTAAAAATACAACCGACCAAACAACCCGATGCATTAAAATTTCAAAGGCAGTAACATGCTGAATTAACTTAAAGTATATTGGCGCAAGACCCCACATAAAAAAAGCAAGACAAGCAAAAATAGCACCTTTACGCTGCTCGGTATCAATCGACATAATAAACACTTAGTGATTTAAAAGGCCGCTAGTTTACTTGCCACGCGCGTTTTATCCAACTAAATACGTACCGGTTCCAAAAGCAATTTGAACAGACTGTTCGTTATGTAATTCCATTCTGCATACACATACTTTATTACCTGAACGAATAAGTGTTGCGCTGGCAGTAAAGCTCTCTCCTTTACCAGGGCGCAAATAATCAGTACGTAAGTCGATAGTCCCAAGCGTGGCTAATTTTGTTTGCACGCTTGTAATATCTAAATCGGTGAGTTTATCAATTACACTTGCTGCAGCGAGCATACCGCCTACATTATCAAGTACGGCTGAAATAACACCACCAT
Organism: Pseudoalteromonas sp. TB25; assembly: GCF_000497995.1. Taxonomy (NCBI): domain Bacteria; kingdom Pseudomonadati; phylum Pseudomonadota; class Gammaproteobacteria; order Alteromonadales; family Pseudoalteromonadaceae; genus Pseudoalteromonas; species Pseudoalteromonas sp. TB25. Next base: position 118,948 of record NZ_AUTI01000415.1, on the reverse strand, counting down.
GGAGTATTTTTTGCGCAGGATTACCAATGAGTACATCCTGCCACGGGAACGTAATTTTGGCCTGTTCAGGGCTTAACGACTCAACCGATATTTGTAAAAACTGGTTAAACGGCATGCCATTTACAAATAACGCGCCCACTTGTTCAATTAACATTTCTTTATTCATTATTATTCTCTATGTCAAAACAGGTAAGATGAGTAAAACATACATAGTGTAAAACTACGAGACTCCACTTAAATAATTTATCAAGTAACTCAGCTAAAGACATCTCACTAAAAAACCACTAAAATACCCGCCAATGAATACATCAACTCCACCTTCTAGCACCCTTGTGCGTAAACCCGAAACTGTCCTCAAACAAGTGTTTGGCTACAGTGAATTTCGCGACGGTCAAAAAGCAGTTATTGATGCCGCTATTAACGGCCAAGATTCGCTTGTATTACTTCCTACTGGCGGCGGAAAATCGGTGTGCTACCAAATCCCTGCTTTAGTACTCGAAGGCGTAACCATTGTTATATCTCCGCTTATATCGCTAATGCAAGATCAGGTAACGCAACTGCAAGCTCTTGGGGTAAAAGCCGCTTACGTTAATAACAGCTTAGCACGAGAAGAACAGCAATTGGTGTATCAACAGCTTCATCAGGGGCAAATTAAGCTCTTATATGTGGCGCCTGAAAAAGTATTACAACGCGAATTTTTAGAGCGTTTATCGCATTTAAATGTGAGTTTATTTGCCATTGACGAAGCGCACTGTGTGTCGCATTGGGGTCATGACTTTAGACCTCATTACTTTCGCTTAAACGAATTAAAGCAACGTTTTGCACATGTCCCAATGATGGCATTAACCGCCACCGCCGATAAAGCCACACGGTTTGATATAGTTGAGCAATTAAAACTACAACAGCCTTATATTCATACTGGCAGCTTTGATCGCCCCAATATTCGTTACACCATAGAAGAAAAATTTAAACCTATGGTGCAATTGCTTCGCTACCTAAAGGAGCAAAAAAGCCAAAGCGGTATTATTTATTGCACCAGCCGTAAACGCGTAGACGACATTGCTGAAAAGCTTGCAGATGCAGGACTAAACGCTGCCGCTTATCATGCTGGTATGAGTAACGAGCAACGACAATTTGTACAAACCGGGTTTGCCCGTGACGATATACAAATAGTGGTCGCAACCGTTGCTTTTGGTATGGGCATAAACAAGCCTAATGTGCGTTTTGTACTGCATTACGATATTCCAAAAAGTATAGAGTCGTACTATCAAGAAACTGGTCGAGCTGGGCGAGATGGACTTGCCGCAGAAGCTATAATGTATTTTGACCCAGCTGATATAGGTCGCGTAAGGCGCTTTTTTGAAGACATAGACGACGAACAACGCCGCCGCGTAGAAGAACAACGCTTTAACGCAATGGCAAGCTTTGCCGAAGCGCAAACATGTCGTCGTCAAATATTACTTAACTACTTTAGTGAATATCAACGCGAACCTTGTGGCAACTGCGATATTTGCTTAAATCCGCCAAAAAGCTTTGATGGTACGTTAGTCGCTCAGCAAGCACTTTCGTGTGTGTACAGAGCGGGACAACGTTTTGGACTTGGTTATATTGTTGAATTACTTCGCGGTGCAAACACGAGCCGCATCCGCGATAATAATCATCATGAGTTAAGTACCTACGGCATAGGTAAAGATAAAAGCAGTGAGTTTTGGCTCAGTATTTTACGCCAACTTATTCATCAAGGCTTACTTAGCCAAGATATAACACAAGGTGCGTCACTTAGATTAACAGAAGCCGCGCGTGTAATTTTAAAAGGTGAATACGCACTGCAATTAGCCGAGCCACGCCTGCAAGCCAAACACGTTTATCAAGATAAGTTAGCGCAATTTAATTACGACAAAAAACTCTTTGCTCGCCTGCGCGCACTTCGTAAAGAACTTGCTGATGCCGACGATGTGCCACCTTATGTAGTATTTAATGATAAAACGTTAGCCGAAATGGCGCAGCTTATGCCAACAAACGACAGTGAATTTTTAAAGGTCTCAGGTGTTGGTTTTACTAAGTTAAATAAGTACGGCGGCGAATTTTTAACGGCAATTCGACATTACCTAGCTACTAATTAAGAGCATTATGACCCAAATAGAATATGACCATACACACAAATGTATTTTGATTAATCCCATTGAGCTACCAAACGATGAAGACTTTGAGCTGTGGAGTACATTATTTTTACACTCAGACGAAGTAACACTCAACGAATATTCTGCAGGCGCCGATCGCCATCAAGTTCGCTTTACCTATAATCATCAAACCTTTAATTTAAACTATGAGCATTACAGCCAAAGCATCTGGATTAATGCCGAAGGTCATGAAGCTGAACACTTACTCGCCGCTTTAGCATTTTATTTAAGCTAGCTTTTAATGCCTAGCGCATAGGTCGCTGCAAACCAGCTGGCTATTAACAAAAGTGAATATGGGTAACAATTAATTAGTTTCAAAATCCATACCTTTTACTTACATTATAATAACAATGATGTAAGCTGATATTACGATAGTCATTTGCTACGTTGCAGTAAAGAGGTTTAATGGTGAACAAGAAATGGATAGCACAATGTTGTATTAGCTTAACGGTTTTAAGCTTTTATGTGCCAAATACATTCGCACAACAATCTTCAACGAAAACTGATAACTGCCTTGTAGAACAGACAGATTTAAGCACAAATAAAAACTTACGCCGAGAAGTTCAAGACAAAACAACCCTCACACACAGTAATAGTAACGCTAAAATAGCCTCAATAAAGCTCAAGCAACTTAATGTATTTAATACTGAGCTTGAAGAGGAAAATAATGCCTTATTCCGATTTGCTAATCGCGCTCATATTCAAACAGAGCCCGATGTTATTAATAACCTTTTATTATTCTCCCCTGGTGACAAGTACGACGCTAAAAAGCTTGCAGAGTCTGAGCGCCTACTTCGTAAAGAAAGCTACTTATATGATGCACAAATTAGTGCAATCGAAAACTGCGACGGTGACGTTAATGTAGAAGTGGTTACCCGTGATTTATGGACACTTTTACCTGAAGTAAACTTTAGCCGTAGCGGCGGAGAAAATAAATCAAGTATAGGTTTTAGAGAATCAAACCTGCTTGGTTGGGGGAAGCGCCTTTCTTTGTCACGCACGACTGACAGCGATCGTAGCGGTTATTTATTTGTTTACGACGATCCTAATATTTTATCTACTCGCTACCGCGGCCGTTTAGAGTACGCTGATAACAGCGATGGCAAGCGCCATTTACTTGAGCTAACCTATCCATTTTACGCGATAGACACCCCTTTTAGTTACGGTATTTTAAGCTATTCTGAGCAGCGCGAAGAGTCACTATATAAACGCGGCGAAGAGTTTAGCGAATTTGATCAAACTACTGATTTAAACCGTGCATTTATAGGACACTCTAAAGCGCTTAATAATAATTGGACCCAACGCTTAACCTTAGGTTATACCGACGAGCAGCATACCTTTGAAGCTATAGACACTACATTTGCACCACTTGCCGATGACAGAAGTTTAAGTTATCCCTTTATAAGCGGCCATTGGTTTGAAGATAACTACATAAAAGTACGCAATTTTGACAGTATATCTCGCACTGAGGATTTAAACTTAGGTTGGAATATTAAAAGCTTAATTGGCTATTCAGACGAATCATTAAGTAATGACGACAGCCGCGCAGTGTATTCATTTAACTTCAAAAAAGCCCACTTTACTAACGATAATACTTTATGGCGCTTTAGCGCAGATATTGATGGCTATTGGAATAAAGAGCAGAAAAAGCTCGAAAACTTTATGGCCACCAGCCAAATACAATATTATTTAAATACCAGTGAAGACCAATCTTGGTATGTTAAAGCCCGCATGCAATACGCAAAAAACCTTACTGCTGATCAACAACTTACTTTAGGCGGCGAAACAGGCCTACGTGGTTACCCTATGGATTATCAACATGGCGACCGTAGTTTTTTAGTTAATTTAGAAAAGCGTTATTACTGGGAATACGATTTACTGCAATTATTTAAAGTGGGTGGCGCAGCTTTTGTAGATGTAGGCAGAGCATGGTTTAACGATAAAGATAACGGTGAAAACGCACATGTATTAAAAAATATAGGCGTGGGTCTTCGTTTAGCACCGAGTCGTGCAAACTCAGGCACCATGATCCACATTGATATTGCAGCCCCAGTTGATAGCTACGATGATGTAGACTCAGTACAGTGGCTCGTGAGCGTTAAAAACACTTTTTAAATAATACAAACGCGTTAAACTAATATCAATTGCACTAAATTAAATTTTTATAAAAGCTCAGGGCCTAATGTGAAAGTAATAGAAGTTTTAGAATTGTTTGCATCACAATATAAGTTAATTGTCACTGTAATCGCTATTTTGGTTTTCCCTCTGCTATTAAAAATAACCAAAAAATTACTCGAAAAAGCAATTAAAGGAAAAGTGGATTTACACCGAAAGTACCGTGCAGAGCTCTTACTAAAAATTATACTCGCCTTTGTAGTGCTGTGTTTAGTTTTAGTATTTTGGGGTATAGAGCTGCGTGGTTTATTGGTTTTAGGCTCCTCTTTATTTGCCATGTTAGGCGTAGCGCTTTTTGCCGCTTGGTCATTACTGAGTAACCTAACCGCATTTTTACTGATGTTTATTCAAAACGACTGCAGAGTTGGCAATTGGGTACGAATTATTGACGGTGCTAATCATGTTGAAGGTCGAATAGTAGAAATGGGCTTGATGAATGTAGTGCTTGAACACATTGATGGGCACCGTGTAATTTATCCTAATAATTTATTTGTGACACGCCCTGTCATGGTTTTAAATAAAGAACCAAAGCCAACAAAAGCGCCCGTTATAAAGCGTATTATTGGCCCTAAAAAAACATAGTTTAAAAAGCATCGTTGATAAAGCAATATCCGCAAAAAAGCCGCAGTAAGTAATTACCTACTGCGGCTTTTTAATGCTTAGCTAAACAGAGTTTAGTTTAGCTATTAGTTATTTAGTTCAGCTGTTTTAAGCTCGTCATCTAAATCATTTATTTCATCAATAAAGTTCTCTAGTTGCTGCTCTACTAAACTATTGTCATTTGCAAAGTAAGCAAGGTGGAAAACCGCGTCACCTTCATTTACTAATGGCATAGTTTGCTGACCAATAACAATCCCACCCTTAGGTGCTAAAAGTTCAAGCTCAGAGTCGCCTAATGGGCTACTAATATAAGCAAGTACTTGCCCTTTAGTCACATGCTCACCTAGTGATACTTGTGCACGCACAATGCCATCAACCTCTGCACGTATCCAACTAGTCGAACCGGCAATGATAGGATCTGGTAACTTTTTAGGACGCTTGCCACGGATCATTTTTAAATGACGCATAACATAATCAACACCCTGCACACCTGCCGCAATAGCTATAGGATCAAAACGCAGTGCTTCACCTGCTTCATAGGTTATAACCGGTATACCTAGGTTTGCAGCTTCACTTCGTAATGAACCATTACGCAATGACGCATTTATTACCGCTGGTGTACCAAATGCTTTAGCCATATCAGCCGTTGCTTCATCTTCTAAATTAGCGCGAATTTGCGGTAAGTTAGTTCGATGAATAGCGCCAGTATGTAAATCAATAATGTGAGTACAATGTACTGCCACTTGATTAAAAAACATATAAGCCATACGCCCAGCAAGTGAGCCACGCTCAGAACCTGGGAAACTACGGTTCATATCGCGTCGGTCTGGTAAATAACGCGATTTATGAATAAAGCCAAACACATTCACAATAGGCACAGCTATTATCGTACCACGCAGTTGGCTTGGGTCTATTTTAGCAATTAACTGACGCACAACTTCTACGCCATTTAGCTCATCACCATGAATAGCCGCACACACCATAAGCACAGGACCTTCCATTACACCGTTAACCACTTCAATAGGAATATTAAGTGGTGAATGGGTATAAAGTTTAGCTGCCTCTAAGGCAAGTGTTTTACGCTCGCCTACGCCTACACTCTCTCCTAATAAGGAAAAAGGACGGTTAATTTTAACCTTTGCCACGTGTTGCTGTTCCTTTACTTGAAGCATTTTTTTCGATGAAATCAATCACCATGCCTGCAATGTCTTTACCTGTTGCTATTTCAATGCCCTCTAAACCTGGTGATGAGTTAACTTCCATCACAAGTGGTCCACGAGATGAGCGAAGTAAATCAACTCCCGCTACGTTTAAGCCCATTGATTTAGCCGCTGCTACTGCCGTTTTACGTTCTTCTGGAGTAATGCGAACTAACGTAGCGCTACCACCACGGTGAAGGTTAGAGCGGAACTCACCTTCTTGTGCTTGGCGCTTCATAGCTGCTATTACTTTATCGCCTAGTACAAAACAACGTATATCCGCGCCACCTGCTTCTTTAATGTATTCCTGAACCATAATATTAGCTTTTAAGCCCATAAATGCTTCAATAACACTTTCAGCCGCTTTGCGTGTTTCAGCAAGTACAACACCAATACCTTGTGTGCCTTCAAGTAATTTAATTACAACAGGTGCACCGCCTACCATTTCTAGTAAGTCTTTTACATCATCTGGTTTGCTCGCAAAACCTGTTACTGGCATACCAACGCCTTTGCGCGAAAGTAACTGAAGTGAGCGTAATTTATCGCGCGAACGAGAAATAGCGACTGATTCGTTTACTGGGTAAACACCCATCATTTCAAACTGACGAAGTACCGAACAGCCATAAAATGTAACCGATGCACCAATACGCGGGACGATTGCGTCAAATTCTTTTAAGTTTTCACCGCGATAGTGAATTTCTGGTTGCTCCGAGTTTATATTCATATAGCAGCGTAATGCATCAATCACCTTAACTTCGTGACCGCGTGCTTCTGCCGCCTCAATTAAGCGACGTGTTGAATATAGTTTTCTGTTGCGAGATAAAATACCGATTTTCATAGTTAAACCTTACGACCTAATAGTTGAGATAAAGCCGGGTCAACGACTATACGATTTTCCATGGCTGTACGCCCTAATAACATTCTAAACTTCATTGTTGCACGGCTTGTTAAAGTAAGCTCTATCGGCCAACTATGCTCGCCTGCATGCAATGTCGTTTCTATAAAGTAGCGTAACTCTTTTTGCCCACTTGAGCTGGTTACGTACTTCATTTTTTTAACTTTTGCCTTGCAAGTGACTTGCGTTTGCTCATCATCTTGCAATGGTTGGGCCGTAAATTTAACCCATTTCTCTGAGTCAACTTCGTATTCTTCAATGTTAATTGCATGAATACATGAAGTGCGAGCGCCTGTATCAATTTTTGCTTTTATATCGTTAATACCAAGCTCAGGTAAACTTAACCACTCACGCCAACCAACTGTAATCTTTGCTGTCATAAATGTGCCCTTAATAAAAAAGTGACTTATACGCTACAGGTAAAAAAACACCAACGAAATAAATTTATCTAGTCGATTAGTAAATTAAATTGATCTTTTTAAACAACTAGTCACACAATGCACGCCTTACTGAACAGTACTTTATGCTACTTTGCTCAGCCCCTAGGCTCTGCATTTATTTGGTTTTTCAAACTTAACTTATTAAAAATAAAGGTAAGTTTAAAATACTTAAGTAGATACACTATAGTTAACGGTATTAAAAATACACTATTATGAGAAATAATTATGATTAATGGTTTACTACATGCACTTGTACTTGATGGACAAGGCGGCGCTCGCCCTATTGAAAGCACGAATGAGCTAAATAGCTGGCAACCAAGCCANACGGAAAACTTTGGGTGCACATGGACTATAGCCAAAGCGAGGCGGTTGAGTGGCTCAAGGCACAGCCTCACTTAAACGACTACGAATTAGACTCTTTAATTGCTGATGAAACACGACCACGTATTACAGCAACAACTAATGGGCACATGTTATTTTTACGTGGTGTAAATTTAAACCCAGCACAAAGCCCTGAAGACATGGTTTCAATTCGTTTATTTATTAGTGAAAATATCCTTATTACCACCCGTAAGCGCCGTTTATTATCGGTGCAAGATACGCTTGCGTGTTTAAATGAAAACAAAGGTCCATATAATATTTCTGAGCTAGTATGCTCCATTACACAAAAACTAACCTCTCGCATGCAAAGCGTTATTGATTCACTCGATGAAACACTCGATGAGTTTGAAGAAGAAATAGATGAACCTAGTAAAAGGTTTGATAACCAAGGTTTATCACAGTTACGCCGTCAAACAATTGCCTTAAAACGCTATTTAAAACCGCAAAAAGAAGCCCTTAGCTCAATGGTAAATAATCACTACTCCTGGCTGTTGGATGACGATAAAGCAAAACTTAATGAAACGACTAACTTACTTATTCGTTATTTAGAGGAGCTTGATAGCTCGATTGAGCGTGCGCAAATCATTCAGCAGACAATCACTAACCAAGTCTCTGAACAGTTAAACCAGCGAATGTATGTTATGTCAGTAGTAGCGGCACTTTTTTTACCGCTAGGCTTTTTAACTGGCCTGTTAGGTGTAAACGTAGGGGGTATTCCGGGTACCGAAAGCCCTTATGCATTTAGTGCTTTTGTCATATTTTTAATTGTACTTACTGGTGGTATTGGCGTGTACTTTAAAAATAAAAAATGGCTATAAATTAAAGCAATTTTAGTATGGCCACTCAATTGAGTGGCCATGATTGAGTAGCTAATTAGTTAGTTTCTCGGGTATAACTAACATTTGTCATCGTTACTTTAGATTCTGTAATCCCTAAATCTTCAAAGCACTCTTTGAAAGAATCCGAATTACCCGATTCCCCACACTCATCCAATGTATCAGGGTCTTGTGATTGTAGGTAATTACCAAATTTAAAGTATGACTCTGAGTCATCTTCTACAGGTATACCAAATGAGCGACCTAGTGCGCTAACATCAACATCGCCATAATTATTTTCAACACGTAGAGTAAACGAGCCACCACTAGTAATAGTACCAAGGGCAAATTTTTCTTCGTTACCGCTTGTATTTCGCAGACGAACATAAACGTCAAAAATGCCATTTCCAGCTACACTGTCATCAAATCCAGATTCATCTGTATCTGAAACATACACTTTAGAAATTGTCCCGGTATCGCTAGCATGGTGCTGAGAGATAATTGTTTTACCACCATCTGACATTTCAACTTTTACAGTTGCCTCAAAAACCTCATAGGTTTCGGTCATTGCAACACGTGCACTTTCTTTAACTTTATATTCATGACGCCAGCCATTCCCGTTTGGAGTGATATGACGCGCTTCTAAAGGAACAAACTCCAAAGTATCGCTATTTACTAATGGATGAGGATCATTACCTTCAAGATCAAAAATACTACCGTTGGTGATGTTACTCGCTATACCAGAGCCACTACCCGTATCACCGCCGCCAGTATCACCACCTGTGTCTCCACCGCCAGAAGAACTACCCTTAGTTAACGAAAAGTCATCAAAACGAACATCGCTTGAACTCTTATCATGCTTAGCAAATACTTGTAGTGAACCAGTGTTAGCCGTGGTGAAAGTTTTAGATACTTTTGTCCATGAAGAAACATTGAATTTCTCACTTTTAAACAAACCATTAAGATCATTGATCCCGATTTGCCCCTTACCGAGTACATAGGCACTTAACGTGTACTGAGTATTTCGATCTACATCTACATTTTGATAAACACGCCCTGGGCTACCTTGTATTTTCAGTGATTTAGAGCCTTTATACGAATCTGAAGATAGCGCTGCAGGCTCTGTTTCATTCCAATTACTCCAGCCACCTTCAAAACCTGAATTTTCAATCGAGGCAGCGTGCGCAAAAGAAGTACTTGCAGCAACTGCAGAGCAAATAAGTAACTTTTTAAATTTAACCATTATTTTTATTCCTTAAAACCTGAATAATAAGCAACCTTACAGCTTAGCTTGGCGATAAAAACCAAACCTAGATCGCATCATGTAAACAGACTTTTAAACCCAAAAAAATTGGTAACAACAAAAAAAGAACTTGAAAAGAAAAAACCTTTAAATTGGTATTGCCAAAACCATCACCTAACCGGCAAAACAAGGCTATATTTTTTGTTGCCAATATGTCAACAAGTTAATTGTTACCATGAAAACTATAAAACCTCTAAAGGGATATCTTTAAAATACAAAAAAAACACTTTAAAAACAACACTGTAAAAACGTATTGATTTCTATTTACACTATGTAATAAATTTTAAATTTAAGAAAATAGTAGTACCTAAAATAAAAACCACTATTACCAATATTTAACGCAAAACTTAATACCTTATGAATAAACACCGTTATTTCCTGATAAAATTGTTACCAAAACAGACTGGTAATACCTGTTAAATTTAATTTAACTTTAGTTATAAAGATAAATTTGCATGACTAAAATTTAAAAATACGCGCTTATATAATTTAAAATTTCAAAATATTAGTACAAATAAATAATTAAAAGTAAATTTTATATGTGAGATTAACCTTTCAAATTAATAGGTGATGATGAAATTGAAATGCTAAACAGGTACTAATTTTGAGATTTCTTTGGAGTGAGTGAGTAACACTTTGTTGTCTATATGGATACAGGTGAGGGGCGTGAGCAGAACGCGGAAGCTGCGCTCGGTTAACTTATTCTTACATGGATGTAAGCAAGTTTGAATCATGTAAAATTAGCACTCCCTAATTCGAGACACAAAAAAGCGAGTACTTTTACAATACTCGCTTTCAAATTAATAAATCTAAACCCTAGTTAGCTGCATTACTCTTGAAAGTAAGTGCCCCAACCGTCGTACTCAACTTCGCATTCTACGGCTAGTTGCGCTAGCTTATCAACGTCTTCCATAATTACGTCTACGTCTAGCTCAGCTTCTACTACTATGTCGAAGCTCCAAATTTTGCTGCCGTCTTCAAGCTCAAGCTCTGCTGGCTCTTCAACATCGTAGCCTAGTTTAAAAGCAGCCAACGCTGCTTGCTCTAGCTTAGGGAAGTCTTCACATACAAAATGGTGTTCTACTTCATAAAGTATTTCAGGATCTGATCCATCTTCAAGTAGTGAACTTACGATGTCTTCACTTATTTCACGCCAGTTTTCCATTATTTATCTCTCACTTGAGCATCTAATTCAGTTATTTTAGCAGCCATAATGCTATGCACGCTTTTAGCATGCTCACGCGCGCTAGTGTTTTTATCAAGCGATATAGGCGCTAACATTTCGATGTGAATTGTACCATTATCCCAACGATTTAGCTTAATGGTTTTATGTGTTGTATTCATACATACTGGAATCATGGGTACATCTGCGCTCATTGCGGTGTGAAACGCGCCAGTTTTAAACGGCAATAAACCTCTTCCGTAACTTCGTGTACCTTCAGGAAACATCCATACAGATAAGCCATTCTTCTTAATTTTTTCGGCTGCTTTTGAAATAGTTCCCGCCGCTTTGGAACGATTAGATCTGTCTATTAATATATTACCCGACAACCAGTAAAGCTGACCAAAAAACGGAATCCACTTTAAGCTTTTTTTACCTAAACTTACGCAATTTTTTGGCACCATTGCTGGCACTGTAAATAAGTCGTAGCTATTTTGATGATTAGCAACATAAACCGCAGGACCTGGATCAACGGCATCTTTATGACGTGTTAAAACTAACTTAACGCCAATCATTTTAGCCATTGAGCCAAACCAACCCGCTATTATATGTACATTATTAGGATGAAATGGTCTTACAATCGAAAGTAATAAACCAAAAATACAACTGAATAATATAAACAGCAGCATAATAAAAACGCGTATGACAGCTAGCAAATGGGCTTCTCCAAAAATCAATTATGATTATTATAGCGTTATTTTGTGACACAAACGAGTCAATAGCGCACAAGTGTACGCTGAAATATTTAAGCTGCTTGTTTTAATATTGCTTTAAAATGGTTTTAAAACAAAAACGGCCTGCAAATGCAGACCGTTTTTATTTTACAAAAAAGTAATTCGCTACTCTTCGCTAATGACTTCTTTTGATTCATCATCTTGAGGTGTTAGCTCAACAACGGCTTCGTCTACACGCTGTAAGCCACGTGGTAGTTTATTACCCCTACGCCCTCGCTCCCCATGATAATGCTCTAAATCACTTGGTTTAAGTGTTAGTTTTCGCTTACCAGCATGAAGCGTAACACTGCTTCCTAGTGGCACAACAGCAAGCACTTTTACAAACTCTTCCCGGGCTTGTACTTTAGCACCCGGTATAGAAATGATTTTATTACCTTTACCCTTACCTAATTTTGGTAAGTCACGTAGCGGGAATAAAAGCATTCGGCCTTCGTTAGAAATAGCCATACAGTAATCGCTAGCAACATCGTTCACTCTAATAGGCGAAAGTAATATTCCACCCTTAGGGACACTTACCAGCGCTTTACCATTTTTATTTTTACTCACTAAGTCTTTAAAGTCAGTAATGAAGCCGTAGCCCGCATCTGACGCCATAAGCAATACTTGCTCGTCTTCACTCATTACCACGTGCTCAAAATTAGCACCTGGTGTTAAGTTAAAGCGACCTGTCATTGGCTCCCCTTGGCTACGCGCCGAAGGTAGACTGTGCGCATCGGTTGCAAACGCCCGCCCTGCTGAATCTAAAAATACTGCAGGTTGATTACTCTTACCACGAGCCGAGGCTCTAAAGCCGTCACCTGAACGATAATTTAAGCCTTGTACATCTAAATCATGACCTTTACCAACGCGTGCCCAGCCTTTGTCTGACAGCACAACAGTAACTGACTCTGATGGAATTAAATCTTTTTCGTTAAGCGCTTTTGCTTCTGAGCGCTCAATCACTGGCGAGCGACGATCGTCACCGTACATTTCAGCGGCTTCTTGAATTTCTTTTTTAAGCAGTGTCGACATACGACGTTCTGAGCCTAATATTTGCGCTAATTTATCACGCTCTTTGGCTAGTTCGTCTTGCTCACCACGAATTTTAAACTCTTCAAGTTTTGCTAAATGACGGAGTTTTAATTCTAAAATTGCTTCCGCTTGCGTATCAGTTAAATCAAAGCGCTCCATTAATACAGGCTTTGGTTTATCTTCGCTGCGGATGATTTCAATTACTTCATCGATATTTAAAAAGGCGGCTAACAAACCCTCTAAAATATGTAGGCGCGCTAATACTTTATCTAAACGATACTGCAAACGACGACGCACTGTTTCGCGTCTAAATGTTAGCCACTCACTTAAAATACAGCGTAAGTCTTTAACTTGCGGGCGACCATCTAGGCCTAACATGTTTAAGTTTACGCGGTAGTTTTTTTCAAGGTCGGTAGTTGCAAATAAATGAGCCATTAATGGCTCAGCTTTAATGCGGTTTGAGCGCGGGATAATTACAATGCGTGTTGGATTTTCGTGATCTGACTCGTCACGTAAATCGGCAATCATTGGTAATTTTTTAGCGTTCATTTGCACTGCAATTTGCTCAAGTACTTTACCACCAGAACATTGATGCGGCAGCGCTGTAATAACAATATCGCCATGCTCTTCGGTATAAACAGCACGCATTTTGATAGACCCACGACCGGTTTTATATATTTTATGAATATCGGCTTTTGGGGTAATTATTTCAGCATCTGTTGGGTAATCTGGCGCATGTACAAGCTCAAGTAATTCTTCAAGCTCTGTTTTTGGTTTATCAAGTAATAAACAACATGCGCTAGCCACTTCACGTACGTTATGTGGCGGAATATCAGTTGCCATACCTACGGCAATACCCGTTATACCGTTGAGTAAAATATGCGGTAAACGAGAAGGCAGTACAACAGGTTCATCCATTGTGCCATCAAAGTTTGGTGTCCAATCTACGGTGCCTTGACCAAGCTCTTTAAGCAGTACTTCTGAAAACTTAGATAAACGCGCTTCGGTATAACGCATTGCTGCAAACGATTTAGGGTCATCTGCCGCACCCCAGTTTCCTTGTCCATCTACCAAAGGGTAGCGGTAAGAAAATGGCTGCGCCATTAATACCATAGCTTCGTAACATGCACTGTCGCCGTGTGGATGGTACTTACCGAGTACGTCACCCACTGTACGGGCTGATTTTTTGTACTTGGCATTAGCCGACAAACCCAGTTCGCTCATCGCATAAATAATACGACGCTGTACTGGTTTTAAGCCGTCACCTACATGCGGCAAAGCACGGTCCATAATTACGTACATGGAATAATTTAAATAGGCGTCTTCGGTAAAACGCCCCATTGTTTGTTGCTCAATTCCTTGCATTAGCAAGGTATCTGTATCACTCATTAAAGCTTACCTAGTTTTTCTTATAGCTTACACGGTAGATTACGTTGGCGTAATCATCGCTTACTAACAGACTGCCGTCACCTAATTCTGCAAATGCAACAGGGCGTCCAAATGTTGTTTCGTCTTTCATAAAGCCAGTAATAAATGGCGTATATTTAGTTACGCGACCTACTTCAATTGTTGCTAGCCCTACTTTATAACCTGACTTTTTAGAACGGTTCCATGAGCCATGTTCAGCAACAAATAATTGTTGCTTATAGCTTGCTGGAAATTGCTTACCGTTATAAAAATGAATACCTAATGGCGCTACATGCGCAGCAAGTGCAAGTGCTGGTGATGTATAATCGGCAATGTTTTTACCTTCACCAAACTCAGGGTCAATAATTGCACCGGCATGAACATACGGAAAACCAAAATGCTCCCCTTCTTGCGTTGCACGATTTAACTCATCAGGCGGAATATCATCGCCCATCATGTCGCGACCGTTATCACTAAACCATAGAGCTTGAGTAGCTGGATGAAAATCAAAACCCACTGTATTTCTCACGCCCTTGGCTATTGTTTTTATTTGTTTTGTTTCTACATTAAGCGCAAAAATACGGCCAAAACGTTCATCTTCAGCACAAATATTACACGGTACACCCACCGGAATGATTAGCTCACCCGTTGGTGCAAAACGCAGAAATTTCCAACCATGATGACGCTCGCTCGGTAGCTTGTTATAGACCACATCAAACTTTGGGTCTTTTAATTGGGTATCAATGTTTTTAAAGCGAATAATACGATGTACTTCGCCTACATATAAATCGCCATCTTTAATTGCTATGCCAGAGGGCATATTAAGGCCTTTAGCCACAACAATTTTTTTATCTGCTACACCATCGCTATTATGATCAATAAGTGCATATACGTTGCCCGCTTTACGAGAACCTACATACACAATCCCTTTTTTTGAAACGGCTATTTGACGTGCATTTTCTACATCGCTCGCAAATAAGCTTATTTCAAATCCCGGTGCTACTGTGAGCTTATCGAGTATATTTTTAGCCATTACAGGAGCGGTAGTCAGCCCAAGTAACAGCAAACTTCCTAGTAGTTTTTTCATTCGCCTCTCCTAGTGTTAAGCACAGGTAATTAAACGAGTGCCTTGTTACCATGATCTTCTAACCATTGACGACGATCAGGCGATCGTTTCTTAGCAAGCAGCATATCCATCATTTCCATGGTCTCTACTTCTTCATCAAGCGTAAGCTGCACTAAACGTCGGGTATTTGGATCCATCGTAGTTTCACGAAGTTGTAACGGGTTCATTTCACCCAGACCTTTGAATCGTTGTACGTTTACTTTACCGCGTTTTTTCTCGGCTTCTATACGCGCCAAAATAGCGGTTTTTTCTTCTTCATCAAGTGCGTAATAAACTTCTTTACCAATATCTATTCTAAATAATGGCGGCATTGCTACATACACATGCCCTGTTTTTACTAACTCTGGAAAATGACGAACAAACAGAGCACATAATAACGTCGCGATGTGTAGTCCATCCGAGTCAGCATCGGCCAATATACAAATTTTATTGTAGCGCAGTCCCGACATATCCGTTGACTCGGGATCAATACCCAATGCCACTGAAATATCGTGCACTTCTTGTGATGCGAGTATTTGGCCTGACTCAACTTCCCAAGTATTTAAAATTTTACCACGTAGCGGCATAATTGCCTGAAATTCACGGTCTCGCGCTTGTTTAGCAGAGCCACCAGCAGAATCACCTTCCACTAAAAATAATTCGGTACGGTCGTTATCGGCCGCGCTACAATCTGTTAGTTTTCCCGGTAAGGCAGGACCTGCAGTAACACGTTTACGCACTACTTTTTTAGCTGCACGCAAGCGAGTTTGCGCATTTGAAATACATAACTCAGCTAATAATTCTGCTGTATCTGTATGTTCATTTAACCATAAACTAAACGAGTCTTTTACAACCCCCGATACAAACGCAGAACATGAGCGTGATGATAGTTTTTCTTTTGTTTGACCGGCAAATTGAGGGTCTTGCATTTTAACCGACAACACGTAACTACAACGATCCCAAATGTCATCAGGAGTTAATTTCACACCACGAGGGAGTAAGTTTCTAAACTCACAAAATTCACGCATTGCTTCAAGCAAGCCTTGGCGTAAACCATTTACATGCGTACCACCTTGCGCGGTAGGAATAAGGTTTACGTAGCTTTCAGCTATTGATTCACCACCTTCTGGTAGCCATACAACAGCCCAGTCAGCGCCTTCAATTGAACTTTTAAATTCGCCTACAAATGGGTCTTGCGGTAATGTTTCAAAACCTTTAATTGCTTCAACTAAATAATCTTTTAAGCCTGTTTCGTAAAACCATTCTTGGGTTTCTTTTGTTTGCTTATTAACAAACTTAATTCGCAGTCCTGGACACAAAACTGCTTTGGCTTTTAATAAATGATTAAGTTTGGTAATTGAGTAGTTTGGTGAATCAAAGTAGCTGACATCAGCCCAAAAACGAACCGTAGTACCAGTGTTACGTTTACCCACTGTACCAATTACATTTAAGTCTTCTACTTTATCGCCGCTTTCAAATGCCATTCTGTATTGTTGAGCATCGCGCCTTACTGTTACTTCTACACGCGTAGATAACGCATTTACTACCGAAATACCTACGCCGTGTAAACCGCCCGAAAACTGATAGTTTTTGTTGGAAAACTTACCACCGGCGTGTAACTTAGTGAAGATTAGTTCAACCCCTGGGATACCTTCCTCTGGGTGAATATCAATAGGCATACCGCGCCCATCATCGCTTACTTCAAGCGAGTTATCTTCATGGAGTATTACGTCGATACGAGTGGCATGACCCGCCATAGCTTCATCGACACTGTTATCGATAACCTCTTGGCCTAAATGGTTTGGGCGTACGGTATCGGTGTACATCCCTGGGCGTCGTTTTACCGGATCTAATCCATTAAGTACTTCAATGGCTTCGGCGTTATAATTTTGATCACTCATAGTTTTTGTCTTTATATCCGCTAAGGCTCTAATACGTTTACTAGTTTTATTGTTATATGCGCTAAAGCGTTAATATAGTAACTAACCTCAGTTCAGGCTAACTAGTTTTACGTGATTTTAAGAAAATCTACAATACTTGCAAAGGTGCGTTCAAATTCAACGTAGCTATGATCGCCACCAAACTCTATCAATTGCTTGCATTGCGAATAATATTTTACTGCGTGTTGAAAGTTCAACACTTCATCGCCTGTTTGCTGTAATAAATACAGTAACTCAGGATGTGCTAATTTATCTACAGCGAGTAATTTCAGCGCCTCAATATGACTGTTATTTAAATCGTAATGATAATCTTGATACGGATTATAATTAGGCCCAAGTAACGACTGTAATAAATTATAAGGTGCGACCGCGGGATTAATGACCACTGCAGGAATTTGATAACGCTGCGATAAATACGTGGCAAAAAAACCACCTAACGAGCTACCTAATAAAACGGTATCTGGCGTTAGTAATTGTTCAAGCTCAATTATAGCTTGTAGGGGCTCGTGGTTTAAGTTCGGTACACAATAATCAACGTCATAGTTTGCCATAAGCTCACCAAAGCGCACAGCTTTATATGATTTTTGTGAACTATTAAAGCCATGAATATAAATTACGCGCTTAGCCATACCACTTCCGTTTTTACTTCGACTTTATCTTTTTTACTCTTTATATTTAGCATTCTGTAAGCAGGCCCTGCATTTTTTTGCTCCCACTTTGGAGTGTATTTTACAAACTGGACTGAACTGGCAGGACTTGCATATATAGGNAAGCCTCTAAAGTTTTGTTCATAATCGTTGTGTACATGACCATGAAAAAGCGCAGATACATTATTACTATTAACTAAAATATTTAAAAGCTGTGGACCATTTTCTAATAAGTGCTTATCAAGATAGCCATTTATTGGCAGCGGATTATGATGGCAAAAGATAACTTTACTATTATTCGAGTTGACTAAAGTATCAGTTATTTCATCTAAATGCGCGCCAGTAACCCATCCTGCGGGTGTAGGCCCTTTAGAATTAATAAGAAGCAGCTCAACCCCGTTAGCAATAATATGTTTAGCCGAATTTATTTTTCCGCCACTTATGCGATTAAGCATTACTAGTTCATCATGATTACCTGGTACCCAAAATACAGGGCAAGTGATGTCACTGGCATTTATAAGTTCACTAAATAATAAGTACGATTCGAAACTATGGTCTTGTGTTAAATCACCACCAAAAATTACGCAATCTACTGGCTGCTCAGCGATGTGTGCCAAAGCTTGTTCAAAATGAGCTGCAGTATTTGCATTAAAATATTCACCATTTTTATCTGCAAATAAATGGCTGTCGGTAATATGCGCAATGCACAAAGATGATTTATCAAATGTATATGTATCATCAAACCAAGCCATTATTTACATCCCAATTTAATGTTGCTTGCCCGTGCTCTACACAGGCCACTAACCAGTCGTATAAAAAAGCATTAAGTTGATACTTTTCATCTTTTTGATGCATTTTAGGATTGGGGTATCCGTACGATGGTTTTATGCGTTGATGATAATCGTGATGAATTATTTCAGCTACTTTCGCATCATGATACAAGCGAGCCGTTAAATACAGCGGCGCTATCCCTTTAACCATTCCTGTTAGCTGCTTAATTGAAATATCCATAGTGTATTTTGCGCTGCCATCAATTTTTGTAGCAAATTCACTGTTGCCAAGTTTTACTTCACGAATGCTTCCTATATTGCGCTCGCTCGGTAACAACTTTAATAGTCGCACATAGTTATGCTCACAAAGTGTTAAATACTTTGGGAGGTTTTGAATATATCGATTTGTTGCTAATTGTGCTGTCAAAGTTCCGCCATAATATTAGTAAGAGTTTATGCCCATTTACTTGCCATTTTTTCGCGATTTAGCGCAAGCCACTGCATACAAATAACCGTTGCCGCATTATCTATTTCACCGTTATTGAGGCGCATTAGCGCATCATCAACCGATAAAATATGAGTTTTTATATCCTCGCCTTCAGTTTCAAGACCATATACACCTGATTCTACTTGGCTTAAATCAGCACGTGCTAAATATAAGTGTAAGCGCTCAGTTGTTCCACCTGGGCTTGATAGGTATGAGAGCATAAATTCAAGCTCGGTTAATTCAAGCCCTGCTTCTTCATACGCTTCTTTTTTTACAACAGATTCGTAATCCGTACTGCCGTCTGTCATTCCGGCTATACATTCTAGTAGCCACGGCGAATGCTTACTTTTAATAGCGCCAATACGTATTTGCTCAATCAAAAGAACAGTATCTGATATTGGGTCGTAAGGCAGTACTGCAATGGCATCGCCACGTTCTAATATTTCGCGGCTAATTACTTTAGATTTTCCACCTGCGAAAAGAGCATGTTCAAACTGGTATAAATCAACCTGAAAAAAACCTTTATAAAGGTTTTTAATTGGCTTTAAATCCACATCTTTATGTGTAAATTGAACGAGCTTTTTATCAACCATGTACTTACTTCCTACTTATCTAAAGTTTTAAAATGCGTTAATATATTCTGTTACACTTGAACATACTGTTTTACTAATTATTTTTTTTGTTATGCAGTAAAACAGGTTAACATGCTTTTAGTACAAAAATTGTCTAAGGACCGAACCCCACATGAAAAAGAACATTCTTGCGGCGCTAGTTAGTTTATCATGCGCACTAGGTGCAACAGCAGTGAAAGCTGAAGATTTACTACAAGTTTTTGAAATAGCGACAGCTAACGATCCTACTGTTTTAAAAGCCAAAGCCCAAGCTGATGCACAGTCTTACCAAAGCGATTTGGCGATGAGTGCACTACTACCTCAAATTGGTTTAACCATGGGTTATACAAAAAGCGATGCAACGTCGTACCAAAGCGTTGGCGACTTATCTAACCAAGTTAAAGTTGAAAGTGACACAGACCAATTCTCTCGTGGTGTAAGTTTAAGCCAAACATTATTTGATTTAGGTGCCTGGAATACGTTAGATATTGCCGACAAGCAAGCACTTCAAGCAAGCGGCCTATACGATGCAGCTAAACAAAACTTAATTGTACGCGTTGCTGAGGGTTATTTTAACGTATTAAGTGCCAGCGATAACCTTGAATTTGTTGAAGCTGAAAAACGTGCAATTGAACGTCAGCTTGAGCAAACAAAACAACGTTATGCGGTAGGCTTAACAGCAATTACAGACGTACACGAAGCGCAAGCTCAGTTTGATAACTCGGTAGCTCAAGAAATTATTGCAGGTAATGCTGTAGAAACAGCACGCGAGCAGCTTCGTGAGATTACAGGTAAATACCACGAAAAATTAGATTTTTTAAATACAGATACTTTCTCAACAACTAAACCAACTAAGCGCTCAAGCGACTTTGTTAAAGTAGCTGAAGATAAAAATATCAACCTGCAGGTGTCTAAAGTAACGGTTGATATTGCAAAAGATCAAATTGAATTAGCAAAAGCAGGCCATTATCCAAAACTAACTCTAAGTGCAAATTATGGTGACTCTCTTACAGACGCTCAAATAAATGGCGCTAATTTTGATGATCAACCACGTTCAGACTCAAGCTCTGTTGGGCTTAACTTTAGCGTGCCTTTGTATTCAGGTGGTGCAACAGTTGCTGCAACAAACCAAGCCCGTGCGTTTTACGTATCAGCGAGCCAAGATTATGAAACAAATTACCGCGCAGTCACTCGCACAGTAATTACATCTTATAATCAAGTTGTTTCAGATATTGCGACTTATAAAGCGCTAGAGCAAGCGGTTGTTTCAGCTCAAAGTGCCCTTAAAGCAACTGAAGCTGGTTTTGAAGTAGGTACTCGTACCATTGTTGACGTACTCGTGAGTACGCAAAATTTATACGATGCAAAACGTAACCTTGCTGATGTGCGTTACCGTTATGTGTTATCTACCCTTCGCTTAAAACAAGCAGCGGGTACACTAACAAGTGAAGATTTAGTTGCTATAAACCAAGGTTTAAAATCAGCTTAACTTTTACAGCTAAACATAATATAAATTTATTCAAAGCCAGCATTTAGCTGGCTTTTTGTATTTCACAGCGCTTAGCGTTAAACTATCGTTTTTATTCTCAGAGAGATTTTTGTGGTCACTTCTTCTCCTTTTAAAGCATCTTTTTTAGGCCCTCGATACTGGTTAACGTGGGTTGGCGTTTTATTTTTATATTTGATTTCTTGGTTGCCACAAAAACTACAGTTGGCGATGGGAAAACAGCTTGGTCGCTTAGTTCATAAATTTATGAAACGCCGTCGCCATATTGCAGAAGTTAACATTAAATTATGTTTTCCTGATATGAGCGCAGCAGATCAAAAAGAACTTGTACTAAAAAATATGGAAAATACCGGCATTGCTATGGTTGAGACTGGTATGGCCTGGTGGTGGCCGCAGTGGCGAGTTGAAAGTGTATATGGTTCAATCAAAGGTCTAGAACACTTTGAGCGTGTACAAGCATCTGGTAAAGGTATTTTATTACTTGTCCCCCATATCTTGCATCTTGAAATGGCTAGTCGTGTGATGGGATTGAAATGCCAAGGCTTAGGCTTTTATCGCCCTCACAACAACGCACTAATGGAATACTTTACAACTAATGGCCGTCTTCGTTCTAACGAATACTTAATTGGCCGAAAAGATGTAAAAGGTTTGCTTAAATCATTAAAAAATAAAAAAGTATGCTATTACTTACCCGATCAAGATTACGGCCGTAACCGCTGTGAATTTGTCCCATTTTACGCAGTTCCCGACACTGCAACGACAACAGGTACTCTTATGTTTGCTGGCAGTAAAAACTGCGAAACTATGAGTTTAATCTCGCGCCGTGACGAAAATGGTAAGTACCATTTAGAGGTAGTACCTGAGCTTGAAAACTTCCCAAGTGGTGATGACAAGGCTGATGTAACACGGGTTAATCAACGCGTAGAGCTATGTATAAATGCAGCTCCAGAGCAATACATGTGGCTGCACCGTCGCTTTAAAACTCGACCTGATAAAAATACCCCTTCTTTTTATAAAAAGTAATGGTATAACAATAATAGGAACAAATAAGGTGGGTAATAATCATGTGGTTTTGGATTAGACATTTATCATTTGCAGCCGTGCTAATAGCACTCGCCGTATACTTTTTAGTGGGTGATGGTTCTGTATTTGATATTAAAAAATCTAAAAATGCAGCCGCCGAAGGACTATCACGCTTTTACTCCTCCATTCGTAACCAAGTAAAAAGTAATAAAGAACGAGATCAATTTGTTTTAAAACTTAAAACACCAGAACAAACCTTGGATAGAGTATTGGCTGAACGTGCGCGAACAGTAGATCCAATGCCGACCACTTGGACTGGAGAGGTTGAACCTAGGCGCTTTGAAAATGGCACAACCCTTAAAGATGTACTTAATCAATATGCTAAAAACGAGGGAATTGAGCTCTACTGGTACTTAAGTAAAGATTACGTAGTTAAAGATCATTTTAGAGTAGACAGTAACTTTACTTCAGCACTGTACCAAATTGGACGCGCTATAAATGATGACTTTGAGCACGAGGTTTATACTTACTTTTGCCATAAACAAAGAGCCGCGGTTATTACCGAGTTACCATCAGAATTTGTACGTACAAACTGTTTAAAACTAAAGGTTTAAGGGTTTACACGTACAAAAACCCAAGCAAGCGCTTGGGTTTTTCAATTCAATTCAATTCAATTCAATTCAATTCAATTCAAAAATACTATTCCAAATATTAGTTACGTTAGTAATATCTTGTAAAAACGTTTCTCGTGGGATCAACTTGCCTTTTTGCTCCAAGCTCTGCACGTGGTAACACGAGCGATAATCAATATACGCTTTTATCAACTGCTGTTTTTGCTCTTTAGTAATACAACCTATATTTGCTGCATCCGTTAATATTCTTACGTTATCTGAGTAAACTGTAAGCTGTTCAAACTCGTTTGCGTGTTTAAGTACTAAATATTGCGTAATAAACTCAATATCAGCCATGCCACCAACATCTTGTTTTAAATCAAATTGATCAATATTTCCTTTCGCTAGATGGTCGCGCATTTTTTCGCGCATTTTTATTACATCAGCTTTTAGCACGGTATCATCGCGCTGCTGGCAAAGTATATTTTTACGAATTTGTGAAAAACGATCTATCAGATCGTTTTGACCTAAAATTAATCGAGCCCGAACAAGTGCTTGATGCTCCCACGTCCATGCTTGAGTTTGCTGATAGTGATTAAAGCTCTCTAAATTGATAGCCAGTAAACCCGATGCACCTTCAGGGCGAAGTCGTGTATCAAGCTCGTATAAAATGCCCGATGCAGTACGGGTATTAAATAAATGCATTAAGCGCTGAGCGAGCTTTAAATAAAACTGACGAGAATCTATCGGTTTTACACCATTAGTTAGGCTTGAGCCATCATGATTATGCACAAACACCAAATCTAGATCTGAGTCGTACCCGACTTCTAAACCACCTGTTTTACCATATGCAATAACAGCAAAACCTTTATTTTCATCATCGGTGCCTGGGGGCATACCAAAGCGCTTAACAGTGTTATGCCATGCAATATTAACAGCTTGGTCAACAATCGCCTCTGCCAGTACGGTTAAATGATCGCTTACTTTCATTACGTCAAGAACACCGGTTGCATCGGCGGCAGCAATTCGTAATTGATGCGTTTGCTTAAATTGCCTAAGCGACTCCATTTGCAGTTCTAAATCGTCATGCTCTATTCGTAAAAAATACTGTCTTATTTCATCTTTATAAGCCGTTAATGGTGTCGGTTTATAAAGAACCGCCGGATCTATTAGCTCATCAAGCAATATAGGGTAGCGAGAAATATGCTCCCCTATCCATTTGCTATGACAACACAGTAAAACAAGTTGCTTTAATGCACCTTGGTTTTCGTAAAGCAATTCTAAATAGGCAGTACGCGAAATTATCTTATTAAAAATTTGGCAAACCATTGTGAAAGCTGCTGCACCGGCATTAAAGTCATTTAATTGATTTAGTAAAACAGGCATTAACTTATCAAGAGTGTCACGCCCTCGGTTACCTATATTTACCTTAGACAGCCTTAATTTAAAATCGTTAAGGGGTGCTTGCCATTCATCTCTGGCCTCTTTTAAAAAGCTCACATCACCATGATCCCAAGCACTAATAAATGCGCCTTCACAGGTATCAAGTGGCACGGTTTCCTCGCCAATCACAAGTGCAAACTCACCGTTAACTTGTTTCTTCACCTTTTCTATAGTGTTTAAAGTGGCAGAAAAATCAGCTTGTTCTAATAATAAATTTAAGCGCTGCTGATTCAATTCATCATCAGGGAGTGTTTGCGTTTGCTGATCGTCAAATATTTGAAGGTACTGCTCAACTTTACGTAAATAAAGGTAATTGCGCCTCAGATCGCTTGCTTCTTGCTCATCTATAACTTGGCTAAGTGCCAACTCATTTAATGCTTTAAGTAATGATTGAGTTTGTAAATTAGCCTCTCGGCCACCTCGTACCATTTGCAGGGCTTGCACTATAAATTCAACTTCACGAATACCACCAGCGCCTAATTTTATATTATTAGTTAAGCGTTTACGGCGAACCTCTTGTGCGATCATTAACTTCATTTTACGCAAAGATTCAATTACCGAAAAATCAATATATCGGCGATAAACAAACGGCTTTAAAAGCTTAATAAATTCATCCCAATATTTATTAGGGGTGCCAATTAGGCGCCCTTTTAACATTGCGTAGCGTTCCCAGTCGCGCCCTTGCTCCTGATAGTAATCTTCAATAGCATTAAAGCTCATGACCAAAGGGCCACTTTCGCCAAACGGGCGTAGGCGCATATCAACTCTAAATACCTGCCCGTCACCGGTGGCTTGGTTAAGTGATGCAATGAGCTTTTGTGCAACTTTGGTATAAAATACTTGGGCCTCAAGGCTTCTGCGACCACCTTGGGTTTTTGTACTGCGCGGATACGCAAAAATGAGATCAATATCAGAGGAGTAATTTAGCTCTTGCCCGCCGAGCTTCCCCATCCCTAAAACCATTAATGGCAATGCTTGGCTTTGCTCATCAAGCGGCTCACCATTTACTTTTGCCACCTGCGCATGCGCCCATTGGTTAGCGCTATCAATCAGCATATCAGCCAGTTGGCTTATGTAATTAATGCTATCGGCAATAGGGTTATTACAACATAAATCTAAAAAGGCGACTTTAAGCCAGTATTTTTCGCGGTACTTTCGTAAGATTTGATTACACTTAGCATCGTCAATATCACTAAGTTCAATGCTATCAAAGGGAGAGGTAACATGCCTGTTTTGAATTTCATCTTTGCACAGCAGCCAGTCTTTTAACGTTGGTTGTGATTCTAAACAGCGCCAGGCAAAGTCGCTCAAGGCGAGTAATCGTATAACTTCGCTTTCATTACTTTGCTGTGAATATAATTGTTCGAAGCGCTCTAAGCCAAGTTTTTGTAATTGAATAGGAAGTTGCTTTACGTTACTCATCAATCCTCTCTTTTATATCATCAATAACCGTACTAGAATGACTAAAACCTAGAAAGGTTCACTTAATTAGGATCACCATGTCATATTTGTCTTTATCTAACACTAGTTTTATTGCGATTGCTATTAGTTTTGCGGTTATTTGTATAACTATTTTTAGTTTACGAGTTGTCACTCAAATCAAAGCAAAACAAGCGCTTAAAGATGAACTTGCGCAGCACGATAACTTTGCCATGGGTATTAG
This sequence comes from Pseudoalteromonas sp. TB25, assembly GCF_000497995.1. NCBI lineage: Bacteria > Pseudomonadati > Pseudomonadota > Gammaproteobacteria > Alteromonadales > Pseudoalteromonadaceae > Pseudoalteromonas > Pseudoalteromonas sp. TB25. The sequence goes on along the minus strand of NZ_AUTI01000415.1, from coordinate 92,779 downwards.
CTTCGCATCTGAAATATCAGTTGTCATAGCCACTATGGCCTTCTTATTTGATGAAATAAGCATAAGCACCGCGCAATCCAATCCATTAAAAGTTTTGGTCATTATTATTTTATTATTTACATTTATTAAGGTAGGTCACTTAATTCATCGTAAATGGATATTGCACAGGTTTAATGAAGAAGCTGCAATATTAAAGCAAAATGTATGTGCTGCACTGGTGGATTCGGGCATGTTAATCGCCAACTGTATTATTGCACTAGGTTTATACACGTGGACACATACCCAAGGGTTTAGTAACTTACTTATTGCTTGCGTTAGCTTTTTTACACTTCAGGGAATGTTTGCACTGGATAGTAAAATACGAGAATATCGTTTTGCCAAAGCAAACCAAGGCGCTTCGCTACAAAGTAACTTCAACTTAGAAAACACCTCTATAGGTATAAGATATGCTGGAAAATCAATCGGTTTAGCATTATCTGTGTACGCTGGTTTATCTAGCGCAGCATTTCAAAACGGTAAAATGGTAGAAAACATATTTACACTCGTTATGCATTGCGGTGTAATGTGGATACTACTCTACAGCTTAACGTATGTTATAAAAGTTATCTCTTTACCAAATATTGATACAGCTCTTGAAATAGACCATCAAGATAATATTGGCGTAGCATGTATAGAGTTTGCTGTTTTTTGTGCTATAGGTTATTTACTTATTAGCATGTTTTCTCTTTAGACCTTTTTACTAAAAATACAGCAATTAAAACGTCTGCATTTCAGTAATAATGGTAATTACTTAAATGTAACAAGGCCCGAGCTCTATGCCACTTGAAGCTACTAACTATTTGTTAATTGACATAGACAACGAATTTAGCCGTGCATTTGCCGAATTCTATGTTAATAATGGCAAAACCAAAGCGAGTACGCTTATTGCAGCAGGCAATAATACCCGTCAGTTAGTAAAAATGATGTTTGACGAGCTTATTAAAGACTATAGTTATTGCGATCTTGAGAACGAAATCAGCGTTTCTGAATTAATTAACTATCTAAAAGAGCATCACGATTTACACGGAGTACTTTTTAATAATACCGATTACTTACTCGCAAGTGATAAACAACGCTTTATTTATAACTCCTTACATGAAAAACGCTTTTTAATAAACCTTGATGATACAGGCTATACACTAAGCCGGGTTACTGACGAAACATTAACCGAACCTTCGCAAAATCACCATGATATAGCACACACACCACAAGATTTAATAGATCTCGCCGAGCAACTTAATAAAAATAAATAATTGCGCACAGCTCCCAGCTTACTTACCATAGCAGTATATATTTTTATGCTAAGTAGTAAGTGACGCACTATGCGAGTTCCTCATATTTATCAAACATCGAGTATTGCCCTAAACACCCCTGTAACCTTAGATGAGGATGCTGCAGGGCATATTGGCAGAGTGCTGCGCATGAAAGTAGGCGAGCATGTATCTATTTTTAATGGCGAAGGCGGCGAATACCTTAGTGAAATAATTGAAGTAACAAAAAAAACAGTCGTCGTAATGCCATTAGAGCTTAATCCCCACGATGTAGAATCTCCGCTTAAAATTCATTTAGGCCAGTGTGTATCCCGTGGTGATAAAATGGACTTTACAATTCAAAAGTCAGTTGAACTGGGCATTACCGAAATCACCCCACTTTTTAGTCAGCGCTGTGGCGTGAAACTAATGGGCGATCGCCTTGAGAAAAAACACCAACAATGGCAAAAAATTGCAATTGCAGCGGCAGAGCAATCTGGGCGTAATTTTGTGCCAATTATTCATCCTCCTGTCGATTTAAAAAAATGGCTTGCACAACAAACCAATGCAATTAAGCTCACTCTCCATCCTCGTGCTGAGCACAGCATTAAAACCATTACGGTACCTAAAGATGGCGTACGCTTTTTAGTCGGCCCAGAAGGCGGCTTTACCGACGATGAAATGGCACTAACTAAACAACTAGAATTTGTAGATATTCGCTTAGGCCCGCGCGTTTTACGAACGGAAACAGCCGCTTTAACGGTCTTAAGTGCATTACAACTTCAATTTGGCGATTTAGCTAATTGAAATAACTAAAAGCACCCTCATATAAACAGTAACATTTATAGTAAGGCACAGCGCATGGCAATTAAGTTAGGTATTATTTCAGATCCTATTAGTGGATTTAACATCAAAAAAGACACCGGTTTTGCAATGATGATGCAAGCGCAAGAACGCGGCTACGAAATTTATTATATGGAGATGGATGATTTATCTCTTCGTAAAGGTAAGTCGTACGCTACAGCGTCTAAAGCGCAAGTGTTTAATAATGCAGAAAAATGGTACGAGCTTGAAGAAAAAGCCACTATAGCGCTTGCCGATCTTGATGTGATTTTAATGCGTAAAGATCCTCCTTTTGATACTGAATACATTTACGCGACTTATATTTTAGAACGTGCAGAACAAGAAGGTACGTTAATAATTAACAAGCCACAAAGCCTTCGCGATGCTAACGAAAAGCTATTTACAGCATGGTTTAGCGAACATACACCAGATACCCTGGTTACACGCAGTCAAAAACAAATTCGTGAGTTTTTAGCCGAGCATAAAGACATTATTTTAAAACCCCTTGATGGCATGGGCGGCGCATCTATCTTCCGCCTTAGAGAAGACGATGCCAACATTGGTGTAATTTGTGAAACGCTAACCGAGCACGGCAGCCGCTTTGCTATGGTGCAAAATTACATTCCAGAGATCAAACAAGGCGACAAGCGCGTATTGGTTATTGATGGCGAGGTTATTCCGTATTGTTTAGCGCGTATTCCACAAAATGGTGAGACACGCGGTAATTTAGCTGTTGGCGGTCGAGGCGAAGCGCGCCCACTTAGTGAATCTGATTTAAAAATTGCGCAAGCAGTTGCGCCAACGCTTAAAGAAAAAGGCTTAATATTTGTAGGTTTAGATATTATTGGCGATAAATTAACTGAAATTAACGTAACTGCACCAACGTGCGTGCGCGAAATTGAAGCTGCTTATGATATCTCTATTACAGGTATTTTGTTTGATGCAATTGAAAGAAAGTTAGATAAATAAGCATCTATCTGTCGTTATTAAAAGCACTTTCGTGTCATGAATTTTAATATAGTTGTTAACTATTAATCTTTAAACCGTATGAGAGTGCTTTTTTAGTTTTAAAAACAAAGGTATGTGCCATACTCAAAGTTCATTAACTAAAAAGGGTGAAGTCTATGCAATCATTAGAAAATCATTTTTTAATCGCGATGCCGTCGATGCAAGACCCTTTTTTTAAACGTGCTGTTACCTATATTTGTGAGCACAATGAAGATGGGGCTATGGGCTTGGTAATAAACCAACCTATTGATGTTACTGTTGGCGAACTTTTAGATAAAATAGAAATTGATAACGACAAAACTCAAAACGCAGCAAAAATAAGTGTATTTGCAGGCGGACCCGTTAAAACTGACCGTGGTTTTGTACTGCACTCTCCTCAACCGGGTTATTCAGCAAGTCAAAAGCTCAGTAGCGATATTATGATCACTACCTCAAAAGACGTTTTAGCAAGCTTAACCACAGCACAAGCACCTGAGCAATTTATTATTACACTGGGTTATTCAGGGTGGGAGCAAGGACAACTCGAACAAGAGTTACTTGATAACAGCTGGTTGATCATAGAAGCAGATCCAAAGATCATTTTTAATACCCCCGTTGAAAAACGGTGGGAAAAAGCAGTTTCAATGTTGGGCTTTGATATTAGCCAACTCAGCCTTGAAGCTGGTCACGCATAACTACTTAAAATTTAAACAAGATACACATGACAAAAAAATCGCTTAAGCCGCAAGGCGAACGCACTGTAATGGGCTTTGACTTTGGCACCAAAAGTATTGGTATTGCTATTGGGCAAGAGCTAACAGGCAGCGCCTCTAGCCTTAAGGCTGTAAAAGCACAAGATGGTATTCCTAATTGGGACCATATTGCTGTACAAGTAGCCGAGTGGCAGCCTGACTTAATGATTGTTGGCTTACCACTAAATATGGATGGAACGTCACAAGAGGTTACCTTTAAAGCAAAAAAGTTTGCCAACAGATTGCATAATCATTATGGCATTCCTGTGCAAACACAAGATGAGCGTTTAACGACCGCGGATGCTAAAGCGCGACTTTTTGAAAGTGGTGGCTATAAAAACTTAGGCAAAGGTAACGTAGATAATATGTCTGCGGTTATTATTTTAGAAAGTTTTTTTGAATCTAGTTACGGTGAATAAGCGGGCTATATAAACAACTCGTTATATACAAAAAAAGCGCCAATTGGCGCTTTTTATTTATTAAGTATTTATATAATAAATCTTTAGTTTATTGATCGCTATTTTTATCATCAAGGCCATCAATAGTAACGCCTTGTAAAAAGCCCGCACCTTGCTGTTCGTTATTGCGCAGTTTAATCATTAAGCGTAAATCATTCGGCGAATCAGCATGATGCAGTGCATCAGCGTAATTAATTCGCTGCTGCCTGTACAACTCAAATAGCGCTTGGTCAAAGGTTTGCATGCCCATCTCTTTTGACTTAGCCATTGCCTCTTTAATTCCGCCAATATCACCATTTTTAATCAGTTCAGCGACCATTGGTGAGTTAAGCAATATTTCAATAGCTGCAACACGGCTTTCACCATCAGCAGTCGGCACTAGTTGCTGAGCAACAATGGCACGTAAGTTAAGTGCTAAGTCGTACTTAAGCTTATCGTGTTTTTCTTTTGGTACTAAATGCATAATACGGTCAATCGCTTGGTTCGCATTATTAGCATGTAGTGTTGCAACACACAGGTGACCGGTTTCAGCAAAGCTTAGGGCGTATTCCATGGTTTCTTGCGAGCGAATTTCACCAATCAAAATAACATCTGGAGCTTGGCGTAATGAGCTTTTAAGTGCCGACTCAAAGCTTTCTGTATCAAGCCCTACTTCGCGCTGAGTAATAATACTTTTACGATGCTCATGAACAAACTCAATCGGATCTTCAATGGTCAGTATATGACCTCGTTGGTTACGGTTTCGATAACCAATAAGTGCAGCTAGTGAGGTCGACTTACCCGTACCTGTACCACCTACAAACAAGACAAGACCGCGTTTAGACATAATTACATCTGTCAGCGTAGATGGCAGACCTAAATCACTTACATCAGGAATTTGCGTCACAATACGGCGAATAACCATACCCGCTCTATCGCGCTGCCAAAAAGCAGAAATACGAAAACGCCCTTCGTCGGTAGCAATCGCAAAGTTACATTCTTTCGTTGTATGAAACTCTGCTTTTTGCTTTTCGCTCATTGCAGATTCTACTAACTCAAGTGATTGCTCATCAGTCAGTCTATCGTCACTGAGAGCTGTTAGTTCACCGTTTATTTTTGCACTCACGGGTAATTGACTCGATACAAATAGGTCAGAACCCTTTTTCTCAATCATTATGAGTAAAAAGTCGTTTAAAGATAAAGCCATAATAATTTCTTACCCACCAAATTGTGTTTTGTCTTGCGCTTTTTCTTTCGCTGCCGTATTTGTAACAATACCGTGATTAACTAAATTAGTTAAACACTGATCCATTGTTTGCATGCCCACAGACGCACCGGTTTGAATAGACGAATACATTTGTGCAATTTTATCTTCACGAATTAAGTTACGAATAGCAGGAACTGCAATCATAATTTCGTGTGCTGCAACTCGCCCACCACCAATTTTTTTAAGCAGCGTTTGTGAAATTACCGCACGTAAAGATTCAGATAACATTGAACGCACCATGGCTTTTTCTTCACCTGGGAATACATCAATAATACGGTCAATGGTTTTTGGTGCAGATGTTGTATGTAGCGTGCCAAACACTAAGTGACCCGTTTCGGCAGCAGTCATTGCAAGACGAATTGTTTCTAAATCACGTAACTCACCCACCAGTATTACATCAGGGTCTTCACGCAATGCACTACGTAGCGCGTTTGAAAAGCTATGTGTATCGCGGTGAACTTCACGTTGGTTAATTAAACTTAATTTATTATCGTGAACAAACTCGATTGGATCTTCTATTGTTAGAATATGGTGATGTTTATTTTGATTTATATAATCGACCATAGCGGCAAGTGTTGTTGATTTACCTGAACCCGTTGGCCCTGTTACTAACACGAGTCCACGTGGGGTATCAGAGATTGTTTTAAAAATATCTGGCGCACCTAAATCATCAAGCGTTAACACTTCACTTGGTATGGTACGAAATACCGCAGCAGGCCCGCGATTAGAGTTAAACGCATTCACACGAAAACGTGCTAAATTAGGCACTTCAAACGAAAAATCCACTTCGAGGTTTTGTTCGTAGTCCTTGCGTTGATTATCGTTCATAATATCGTAAACCAGACTGTTTACGTCTTTGTCTGCAAGGGCTGGTATGTTAATGCGGCGAACATCACCGTCTACGCGTATCATAGGTGAAACACCCGACGATAAATGTAAATCGGATGCTTTGTGTTGCACACTAAACGCTAATAATTCGGTAATATCCATTTATGACTCCACAACTAACTGATAAATATATGGTTACAATAGCAGAACGACTCACATCCGCCTACGCTAGAATTGCAGACGCGGCAAAAAACGCACAGCGAAACACTAACGAAGTCACTTTACTGGCAGTGTCTAAAACTAAACCAAGCGAAGATGTTATTGCAGCTTATGAGCATGGCCAGCGCGAATTTGGTGAATCTTATGTTCAAGAGGCTATAGATAAAATAGCTCAACTACAGTCATATAGCGATATCATTTGGCATTTCATTGGACCTATTCAATCAAATAAAAGTGCTTTAGTGGCTGCCAACTTTGATTGGGTGCAAAGTGTTGATCGTATAAAAATAGCCAAACGATTAGATTCCCAGCGCCCAAACGATAAATCGCCTCTTAATATACTTATTCAAGTAAATATAAGCGAAGAAGAAGCCAAATCGGGTTGTAGTGTTGGGCAAATTTCTGAACTTGCCGATTTTATTAACCAATGTAAGCACTTAACACTTCGCGGTTTAATGGCAATTCCGGCTAAAAGTGACGATCTGGATACGCAAATTCAATCTTTTGAGCAATTACAAACTTGCTTTGATAAACTAAAGACCCAATATCCTCAAGTAGATACTTTGTCGATGGGTATGAGCGGTGATGTTGAAGCTGCCATTAGTGCAGGTTCAACCATGGTAAGAGTCGGCACAGACATTTTTGGAACACGAACTTAAAAGGTGATAACAGATTTATGTCAGATAAAAAAATCGCATTTATAGGCACAGGTAATATGAGCTACGCCATTATTGGTGGCATGGTAAAAAACGGTTTTAACGCAAGTAACATTATTGCGACTAACCGCAACCAAGAAAAGCTTGCAAAGGTAGCAGCCGATTTCAAGGTGCAAACCACCAGTGACAATAACGAAGCCCTGCGCGATGCTGATGTAATTGTTTTGTCTGTTAAACCACAAATGATGGGCGATTTATGTAAATCGTTTCAAGATTCGGGCGTAGATTTTAGCGACAAACTATTCATTTCTGTTGCTGCGGGCTTAACTGTAAAACGCCTTCGCGAAATGCTAGGTCAAGACGTTAAAATGGTACGCTGTATGCCAAACACACCGTCTTTATTAGGCCGTGGTGTATCAGGTTTATATGGCGCGGGCGAAACACAAAGCGAACACGAGTTTGTACAACAAGTTTTTGAATGCACTGGCATTGTTGTATGGGTTGAAAAAGAATCTCAAATTAACGACATTATTGCTGTGACTGGCTCTTCGCCTGCTTACTTTTTCTTATTTATGGAAGCCATAGAAGAAAAAGCCAAAGCGCTGGGCTTTAATGATGAAGACGCTCGTCGCCTGGTACAACAAACAGCCCTTGGCGCCGCCGAAATGGCACTTAGCCAACCTGATATTACTATTTCGCAACTACGTTCAAACGTAACATCTAAAGGCGGTACGACTCACGCAGCTGTTGAGCACTTAAAAGATGAAGGCTTAACTAAAACCGTTGGCGATGCAATGGATGCGTGTATTGCGCGTGCGATGCAAATGGAAAAAGAACTTTAAAACCACTTTTTTATTGAAGGTTACACTATGAATGCCATGCAATTTTTGATCAGTACCCTGTTTGATTTGTTTTTAATGGTGGTATTACTGCGCTTTTGGCTGCAGTGGGCAAAAGCCGACTTTTATAATCCAATGAGCCAGTTTGTGGTTAAAGCCACGTCGTTTGCGGTAAAACCACTGCGTAAAATCATTCCGGGGTTTGGCGGACTTGATTTAGCATCTTTGTTGCTGGCATTTATAGTGGCTGTAGCCAAAATTAGTACTTTAATGCTTGTTATATATAATGCGTGGGCAATACAGCCTGTACTTATTCAAGCACTTATAACGGTACTAAAAGAAGGCCTTAACTTAGTTTTTTGGGTACTTATTATTCGCGCTATTTTAAGTTGGGTTAGCCAAGGTTATAACCCTATAGAAGCGGTTTTCCATCAGCTTACTGAGCCAATGCTAAAACCAATTCGTAAAATATTACCATCAATGGGTGGCTTAGATTTATCAGTTTTAGTGCTTATTATTGGTATTCAGTTTTTGCAAATGTTGCTTATGGACTTTTTAGTCTAAGCACTTAATTTTTGAGTAAAAGAGGCCCAAAGGCCTCTTTTTTATATGTTTTGAGGAATACATAATGAACCGTTTAATTAAGTTTTGTTTTATTGCTTGTTTAGCATTTGCATTTAACGCGCAAAGCGAAGAAATGCAAGGCGCACAATACAAAGAGCTTGGCCCTTGGCAAGTGCATTACATCGCTTTTCCTTCTACTTTTATTCAGCCAAAAATAGCGAAAGCGTATGGCCTTGAGCGAAGCGGATACAAAGGCATTGTGAATATTTCTGTTTTAAAAAATGATGCCGAAAACACAGCCCAAACGGCAAAGCTTACAGGCACAGCTAAAAACCTACTTGGCAACAAGCAAACGCTTACTTTTAAAGAAGTAAAAGAAGGTGAGTCAATTTATTACCTTGCCCAAGTTGATTACACCAACGAAGAGATTTTACGCTTTGAGATTGAAATACAACAAAGTAATCAATTTCAAAAATTACAGTTTCAGCAAAAATTTTACGTAGATTAATAACATGACCAAAACTTTAGTACTTGCTACAGGTAACCCTGGCAAAGTAAAAGAGCTAGCTAACATGCTAAGCTCTCTGAATATTAATGTAGTTCCACAGAGCGATTTTAATGTAAGTGAAGTTGCCGAAACCGGCACTACCTTTGTTGAAAATGCCATTATTAAAGCACGCCATGCCGCTAAAATTACTGGCATGGCAGCTATTGCCGATGACTCTGGTTTAGAAGTTGATGGCTTAAATGGCGCACCCGGTGTTTACTCAGCCCGCTTTGCAGGCCTAGGTGCCAGCGATCAAGATAACATTGATAAGTTACTCGTTGATTTGGGTAATAACCCTATCCGTAGTGCACGTTTTTGGTGTGTACTGGTATTAATGCGCCACGCAGATGACCCTACTCCACTTATTTGCAGTGCAAGCTGGGAAGGCGAAATTACGCTCACTCAAAATGGCAACGGTGGCTTTGGTTACGATCCGGTGTTTTTTGTAGCAGAGAAAAATTGTACGAGTGCTGAGCTTACAAAAGAGCAAAAAAATGCAGTGAGTCATCGCGGACAAGCGCTACAAAAATTATTGCTAGAGCTAAAGCAAAAAGGCGGCCTGTGAACCTTCCACCACTGAGCTTATATGTGCACGTGCCTTGGTGCGTGCAAAAATGCCCGTACTGCGATTTTAATAGCCACGGACAAAAAGGTGAAATACCTGAAGCTGAATATGTTCAGCATTTAATTGATGATTTAAAAGCTGATTTGCACTTAGTGCAAGGGCGTAAAATTCACAGCATTTTTATTGGTGGCGGCACTCCAAGCTTATTAACTGGTACAGCTTACACCCGCTTACTAAAAGAAGTCGATAGCCTAATTGGACTTGAAGACAACTGCGAAATTACCCTTGAAGCCAACCCTGGCACAGTAGAAACAGGTCGTTTTAAAGATTACGTAAAAGCAGGTATTAACCGTATTTCTATTGGCGTGCAAAGCATGCAAAACGACAAGTTAAAAGCACTTGGTCGGATTCATGGCTGCGACGAGGCTAATTATGCTGCGCAGCAAGCTAAAGAAGCCGGTTTAAACAGCTTTAACCTTGATTTAATGCACGGCTTACCGGGGCAAACACTTGACGATGCACTGAGTGATTTAAAGCAAATAATAGCGCTAGATCCTCCGCATATATCTTGGTATCAACTAACTATTGAACCTAATACTCAGTTTGCATCAAAACCTCCCACCTTGCCACAAGACGAAACACTGTGGGACATTCAAGAACAAGGGGTCGAGTTACTAGCTCAAGCAGGTTACATACAATACGAAATATCAGGCTATGCAAAACCAGGCTATCAGTGCCAACATAACTTGAATTATTGGCGTTTTGGCGATTATCTCGGTATTGGCTGCGGCGCGCATGGTAAGGTTACTGATGCAAATACAGGGCTTATTACGCGTACCGAAAAGGTTAAACACCCACGCGGCTATATGGATTTAATTAAACCGTATATGTACAAAAGCTGGCATGTAGAGCAAGACGATTTAGCGTTTGAATTTTTTATGAATCGCTTTCGCCTTGTTGAGCCTTGCCCAATTAATGATTTTAATAAATTAACAACACTGCCACTGCAAAGTCAGCAAAGTGCATTAAACCAAGCAATTAATAAAGGTTTATTGACTCAAACAGGCAGTCATTGGCAGGTAAGCTTAAAAGGTCATCGCTTTTTGAATGACCTGCTAGAATTATTTGTGTAGCGCCCAGCGCTACACAAAAAATAAATATAAAACACCCTAATGGGTTTCTAACAACAAAAGGGAAAACAATGCGTAAACTTACCTTTATTGCGGCCGCAGTAAGCGTTGCACTACTTGCTGGTTGCCAGCAAACAACACAACAAGCGACTTCAGCTCCTATTGCACAAACAGCAGTTCAATCACAACAAAGTGAAATAGACAAAGCCAATGCGTTTTTTGAAGATACATTTAACCGCGATGTAATGAGCAGTCCTGTATATCAAACATACATGGGTATTAAGCAAGATTACGATAAGTGGGACGATGGCAGCGAAGAAAGACAGCTTAAAGATTTAGCGCAAACAAAAGCTGACCTCGTTGCACTAAAAGCAATTAGCCGTGATTTATTAGATGATGCGACAAAAGTTAGCTACGACTTAAAAAAACAAGATCTTGAAAGCTCAATTGCTGACTTTAAATGGCGTTACCATAACTACCCTGTGAACCAAATGTTTGGTACACATTCTATGATCCCTGCATTTTTAATTAATCAGCACTCAATTAGTAATGTAAAAGAAGCTAAAGACTACATTTCACGCCTAAATGGTGTAACTGGTGTTATTGATCAGCTTATTATTGATTTAACTGTACGTGCAGAAAAAGGCATCATTGCCCCTAAATTTGTGTTCCCACATGTTATTGATTCAAGCAAAAACATTATTCACGGTGCACCGTTTGAAAAAGGCGATGATTCTACATTGCTTGCTGACTTTAAACGTAAAGTAACAGCGCTTGAGATTAGCCAAGACGAAAAAGACTCGTTAATCAGCGATGCATCGGATGCATTAAAATCGGCTGTTAAACCATCTTACTCTAAGCTAATTAATTACCTAGCGCAGCTTGAGAAACGTGCTGATGATCGCGATGGCGCATGGAAACTACCTGACGGCGAAGCGTTTTATAACAACGCACTTAAGCGCACAACTACAACAGATTTAACGGCTAAAGAAATTCATGCAATTGGTCTATCTGAAGTGACACGTATTCATGATGAAATGCGTGAAATTAAAGACAAAGTGGGCTTTAAAGGCGACTTAAAAGCGTTTATGCAGTTTATGAAAACTGACAAGCAATTTTACTACCCTAATGATGCACAAGGTAAACAACGCTATCTTGATGAAGCCACTGGGCTTATTGATACAATGAAAACGCGTTTAGATGAGCTATTCATTGTTAAGCCAAAAGCTGATTTAAAAGTAAAAGCAGTTGAAGCATTCCGTGAAAAAGCGGCAGGNAGGTAAAGCATTTTACCAACAGCCAGCTCCGGATGGTTCACGCCCAGGTGTTTACTACGCAAACCTTTACGACATGGAAGCAATGCCAACGTATCAAATGGAAGCACTGGCTTACCATGAAGGTATTCCAGGACACCACATGCAAATAGCTATTTCGCAAGAGTTAGAAGGTGTTCCTAAATTCCGTAAGTTTGGTGGCTACACAGCGTATATTGAAGGCTGGGGTTTATACTCAGAGTTCATTCCTAAAGAAATGGGCATGTACTCAGACCCTTACTCAGATTTTGGTCGTCTTTCAATGGAATTATGGCGCGCATGTCGTCTAGTAGTTGATACGGGTATTCACGCAATGAAGTGGACTCGCCAAGAAGGTATTGATTACTACGTAAATAACACGCCTAATGCAACATCTGACGGTGTTAAAATGGTTGAGCGTCACATTGTAATGCCTTCACAAGCAACGGCTTATAAAGTGGGTATGCTTAAGATTCTAGAACTTCGTGAAGACGCTAAAAAGCAACTGGGTGATAAATTTGATATTCGCCAGTTCCACGACGTAGTACTTAAAAATGGTCCTGTACCACTAAATGTACTAGAAAATTTTGTAAATGAATGGGTAGCAAGCAAAAAGGCTTAAAACCAATTTAAACAATTGCTTTAAATATGAAAGGTCGCATTTGCGGCCTTTTTTGTTTTATAGTAGTAAAAAAGATTTTTGGAAATAATAATGGATTTAAGCATACAACTACTTAATGCGCGTATTTCAAAGCAGCAGTTAAATGAGCTCGATAACGACTTTAAGCAGTTAAGCCCTGCTCAGCAAACTTTGCAGCTTAACCATTTATATGACAGTGCCCAACGGTTGAGTGTTAAGTATGACTTTATGCAAAACATAGCAACCCGTATACTAAGTACTAATACAGCACCTTCTCCATTTATTAATCAACTCACTAATATTGACGCATTGAGTTTTTTTACCCCAGCGCTGAGAGTAAATAAAGGCTTTTTAGTACAAGATACACAAGGAAATAACGTACTGCACAATGTGTTTAAGCATGCCGATGCTACAAAGCTGCCATTTAACTATGTGCGCTCTTTGATGTTGTTTGAATCAAATGATGAGTTAGCTAAAGCGCTGGCGCAGCCCAACTCTCATGGCTTAACACCGGTTGCCTGCTACATAGCCTATGCAAATAAACCTAGCACACCGGTAAAGCATGAATTTTCAGCTTTGTTAGCATTAATGGAAATAGAGCAAAAACAAAATCCTAACGCTAAACAGCAGCTTACCAACGTAATAAAAGGGCAAAAAGTTAACGAGACCACAATTTTACTGAGCGCCGCTTACTTGCAACGCTCAACGGCGCAAGTTGCTCACTTAATCAAGGCGCTTTAATTCACTCACAACTTCTGTACGCACACTGTCTATGGCATGTGTAATAGATTGCGCAGCACTTTGGTGATCAACCATATTTGGCCAATTTGTTTGCCAGACCTTTTGTAAGTCTTTTGTTTTTAAATGTACTTTATCAACGGCTAAGTAGCTTAAGTCATGAATTAAGTTAACTTTAACCCAGCCTTTTCTGGGGCTGCCATCTATTTTGTTATTATCGTAATGTGCTGCAAATACAATAAGCTCAAGCTCGGCTAGTTCTTGTAAAATTTGAAAGCTAACAATGCGTGTATTGTTGTTATCTTCACTTGCCTCCACCCGCCATGCATTATAACTAAAGCCTATAAACGCAAATACTACGCTCGCTATAGCAGTGAAAAAATACGAACGGGGCGCCAGTACAAACTGACCATATTTAGACTCTGACATATTATTTCCTAGAGCCTATTTATCTTTCGAGGTTAAATTTGCAGCAGTATGTTTGGTATTTAGGCAAGGCAGAGCCTATGCAGTGTGGTTATTTCCCATAAATAGGCGGTAACGTGGAATAAATGCCAAACATGCGCTGCCGAAGGGTTCTGCCTAGGGGCAATTTACTCTTTGTTGCCTACATGGATGTAGGTAAGGGGCGTGAGCAGGACGCGGAAGCTTAGCTCGGTTTTTACTTAGCCCGCTAGGTTACAAACCTCACGCCGCGATTAAATCGCACCTAGATTGAACAAATTTTAATTCTGAAAGGTCAACAGGCCCTAGTCATTTAAGTAATATTCAACACTGGTTACCACTCTTATATTTTTTATTTGCGGTGTGTTTGAATCTCGATTACTGATACTAAATTGCCCTTGGCGAGCTGTTTTTATTTTGCCTAATTTTGAATTAGAGTCTTTAGCAAATTTATTAGCGACTTCACGCGCTTTTTCAGTTGCTTCTTGCACCATCGCAGGCTTTACATCATTGAGGCCAGTAAAGATGTATTCAACTTTTGTTTCGTAGCTATCTTGCACTATTGCGATATCTTGTTTAGCAAGCTGGCTTACTTTACTCAGCGCGTTTTGCACTTTATCTGGCGCAGCAGAATAAACAATAATATTTGAGCGCACTATGTATCTAAATTGTTGATTTTCATTACTGTATTCACGTGCTTGCTTATCAATAACTGACTGGCTACCTATTGTTATTTCATCGTTGTCAAAACCATGGAGTTTTAAAAAAGCAGTTACCGCATCATTTTTTTTCTCAACCCGGCTTACTAATTTTTCAAGATTATTGTCGGCATCACTAAATTGCAGAGGCCAAATTACCGTATCGGCTATTACTTCTCGCTCGGCCAATCCCTTAACCTGCACAGTACGTTCCATTCCTTTCACACTCAAAGCGGTACTTTTTAAAATAAACCCTAAGCTAATTAAGCCTATACTTAAACAAATAGCCGCTATAACAATGTAAAAACCGGGGGTTTTATTCACAATAATCTCCTTGATTGATATCAATAATAAGCATCGAGACGCTCGAAATAACACAGTAAACAGGGTACATTGAAACTATAAATAACGCAAAATTTAATCAGCCTAGGAAAAACCATGAGCCTTAAGCGTATAACCCAATTTTTTAACCCAAGCTCAGTGGCCGTTATTGGCGCCTCTAACATATCAACTCGGGCTGGTTTTGTGGTTATGCGCAACTTACTTCAAGGTGGCTTTAAAGGGCCGATAATGCCTGTTACTCCAAGCCATAGCGCAGTACATGGCGTACTTGCTTACCCTTCTATTGCTGACTTACCAAAAGTACCCGACCTTGCTGTTATTTGTACTAACAAAAACACCTTAATTGATATTATTGAGCAGCTTGGAGAGCTTGGCTGTAAAACCGCTATTGTTATTGCCGATGGGCTGTCTGGGGAGCAAAAAAGCGCGCTTGAAGCATGCGCTCAAGCCAAGCAAGTTACTTTGCTTGGACCCAACTGTTTAGGCTTGCTGATCCCTCATATTGGGTTAAATGCGAGCTTTTCACATACCGTGGCAAGCCCAGGTAAAATAGCATTTGTATCGCAATCAGCAGCAGTATGCTCAACCATTTTAGATTGGGCTAAAAACAAAGAAATTGGCTTTTCATATTTTGTATCAGTAGGCGATTGCCTTGATATAAACTTTAATGAACTACTCGACTTTTTAGGTCGCGATGCTAAAACCAAAGCTATTTTACTCTACATTGATAACATTGAAGATATTCGTGGCTTTATATCAGCAGCAAGAGCTGCGGCCTTTAGCAAACCTGTAATTGCGATTAAAACAGGTAAAACAAGTGCCGGCGCACTCGCGGCCGAAATTCACACCGGCGGAAAGCAAAGCTCTGATGCTGTTTACGATGCGTTATTTCAACGCGCTGGTATGCTGCGCGTAAATGACTTACGTGAACTGTTTGCAGCGACACAAACACTCGCCATGCACCCCAAATTATTAAAAGTAGAGCAACTGACTATTTTAACTAATGGTGGCGGCCCGGGTGTTATGGCCGTTGATGAGCTAATTCAAAGCTCCGGTAAATTAGCAGAGCTAAGCATTGAGACCCGAAATGCGCTAAATAAAGTCATCCCACAATCCGAAACCACCTCAAACCCTGTGGATATTTTTGGCGACTCAGCACCTGCACGTTATAAGCAAGCATTAGAAGTTTTACTGCACGCAAAAGAAGTTAAAAACTTACTGATTATCCATACTCCCTCAGCGCTTGCGCCCAGCGAAGACTACGCCAACATTATTGTAGAAACCTTACAAACATTACCTAAAATGGCGCGCCCTTACGTTATAACTAACTTTATGGGTGAAGACGCATCTTACGCTGCCAGAAAAGTGTGCTCAAACAACGCAATACCCACTTATAGAACACCAGAGGGGGCTGTTGGTGCATTTATGCACTTGGTAACGTATCGTCGTAACCAAAAGCATTTAACGCAAACACCCGAGTCGAACACTGATGACGCTAAAATAAATAAGGTGGCAGCTAGAACCCTTATTAATGAGTTTTTAGATGATGCACAAAGCTACTTACCTACTCATCAGGCAAGCCAAGTATTAAACCACTATGGTATTAAATGCATTCAAACTGAAGTGGCTTACACCCCAACAGAAGCCAAAGAGCAAGCCATTGAGCTTGGTTTTCCGGTCGCGTTAAAACTTATTAGCCCAAGTATTGCTTCGAAGTCTGAAGTAGGTGGTGTGGTACTTAACTTAAACGACGCCAACGAGGTTGAACAAACTGCTTTTGCGATGCTTATCCGTATTAAAAATACGTATCCGGATGCTGTTATTGAAGGGTTTTCATTACAAAAAATGGCGCCGCGAGCAGGCGCTAATGAGCTGCGAATTGCGATTAAAACCGAGCCTAATTTTGGCCCTGTTATATTACTAGGTGAAGCAGGCACCGGCCTTGAATATGCGCAAGCCGCCGTTGCTCTGCCCCCTCTGAATATGAACTTAGCAAAATATTTAATTGCCGCAGCGCACGATAAAGGCGTATTAAAGGAGCGCATACTCCCCGAAAAAGTTGATAAGTATCGTTTGTGTGCACTGCTAACGCGTATTTCTCAGTTAGTTATTGATCAACCTGACATAAGCTCAATGGAACTAAATCCTATACTTGCCAGTAATGGTCAATTTTTAGTGCTCGATGCCACCATGACACTTAGCCGCTATCAAACTCAGATCAATCGTAAGCGCTTATCTATTCGTCCCTACCCTATTGAACTTGTTGAAGTGGTAACGCTTAAAAACAACACCCAAGCTACGCTCAGACCGATAAAGCCAGAAGATGAACAAGCCCATAAAGCATTTGACGAGTCACTTAATAAAGAGGACAGATATAAACGCTTTTTTGGCGAACTACCACAATTTAACCACGACCAACTCGCTAAAATGACCCAAATTGATTATGACCGCGAAATGGCGTTTATTGTTTGCCAACGCTTTGAAGGTAAAACTCGTACACTGGGTGTGTCTCGCGTTATTATGGACCCCGATAACCTGCATGCTGAGTTTGCCATTGTAGTACGCTCAGATTGCCAAGGTTTAGGGCTTGGTCGCATACTAATGAGTGCTGCAATTAACCACTGTAAACGCCAAGGTGTGGAATCGATTGAAGGCATAACCTTACCAGAGAATACGGGGATGATTGAGCTTGCCCGTAAGTTAGGTTTTAAAATTAGTCGCGACTTTGAAGAAGGCAGTATTAACATGGTACTTAAACTTAAATAATGAATGAACCGCAAACTTTACGCCAAAAAATGGCTTGCCTGTTTGAAGGTACAGGTCAATATCAACGTTCAGGGCATATTCTTGATATTGCACTCATTAGCATAATAATGATTAACGTTGTAGCCATTGTTATTGAGTCTATTCCCAGTGTGGCGCTTAAATATTATGACGAATTTTTAGTTTTAGAAATTGTCTCTGTCGCTATTTTTGCTGTTGAATACTTAGCCAGACTTTGGGCCTGTATAGATAAAACACAATATGTAGCAATGGAAGGCTCGAACAGTAAACGCAGATTAAAATATTTTTTATCGCCACTGGCACTTATTGATTTAATTGCTATTTTACCTAGCTTAATGATGTTTTTATTCCCGCTCGATTTACGCTTTTTACGCGTACTTAGGTTATTAAGAGTATTTAAACTCACTCGTTACTCCCGTGCAATGCAGTTATTGTTACAAGCATTTATGGATGAAGGTAGTTCATTAATGGCTGCTTTTTTTATAATGGCCGTCGTGCTTATTTTAGCTTCATGCGGAATTTATTTAATTGAGCACGATATACAGCCAGATACTTTTGGCTCTATTCCTGCGGCTATGTGGTGGGCAATGGCAACGCTAACTACCGTGGGCTATGGGGATGTAGTGCCTATAACGGCAATGGGGAAATTTTTTGGCGGTGTGATCACATTGCTAAGCATGGGCATGGTCGCAATTCCTACAGGGTTATTGGCGTCTAGCTTTTCAGAACAAATACGTAAGCGCCGCCAATTTTTTGAGGATGCAGTGCATGAACAAATTCAAGATGGCACACTTAACCAAGCCCAACACGAACACTTAGAAGATCTACGCTACAAATTAGGGCTAAGTAAACTTGAGGCCAATAAAGCGATTAAGACCCAACTCAATCAGCACAATAGTCATATTTATTGTCGCCATTGTGGTAAACGCCCTTAATTTTCTATCGCTATTATTGATTGAAAATATCGCTCCAATCGCGATTAATAAGTGCCAGCACTTCGTTATTTGGTACCGGTTTACTAAACAAATACCCTTGGAAATGCTTGCATCCTCGAGCCTTTAAAAAGGTAAGTTGATGCGAGCTTTCTACACCCTCCGCAACACACTCTTTTCCTAAGCTGTGGGCCAATGCAAGGGTTGACTGAATAATGGCTTCGTCGTCAGAATCAATCCCAATATCTTCTACAAAGCTCCTATCAATTTTTAATACATCAATCGGAAAGCGCTTTAAATAAGTGAGCGATGCATACCCCGTACCAAAGTCATCCATGTAGAGCTTGCAACCTAGCTTTTTAAGTTGCTCCATGCTTTGCAGAGCTTGATGAGAGTCGCGCATAAGTACAGATTCTGTTATTTCAAAAACAATGGCTTCTGATGATACCTGCGCATGATTTAGCGCATTTCTAATCTCGGGTACTAAATCTTCGAATTCAAAATCGAGCGCCGATAAATTAATAGAAAGATACAAGTGAGGTGAGGCTTTTC
This sequence comes from Pseudoalteromonas sp. TB25, assembly GCF_000497995.1. NCBI lineage: Bacteria > Pseudomonadati > Pseudomonadota > Gammaproteobacteria > Alteromonadales > Pseudoalteromonadaceae > Pseudoalteromonas > Pseudoalteromonas sp. TB25. Next base: position 73,434 of record NZ_AUTI01000415.1, on the reverse strand, counting down.
GCCACTCTTTTAACTCCAATAAAGCGCGCGCAAAGGTCTGCAGCATAATTTTTGTAATTAAGCCTATCCCCTCTGCAGCCAGCGAAAACTCTTGAGTTTGTACTAGTTTATTTTCGGGCCAACGCAGCAGCACTTCAAAGCCTTCTGTTTTTTGGCTCTTAGCATTAATAATAGGCTGATAGTAATTACAAAACTCTTCTTCTCGATACGCTCTAGTAAGCTGAGATTCAAGATGCAGCGCTCTTTGAACATGCTGGTTCATCTCTTGCTTATAAAACTGGTAGCGCCCTTCTAAAGAGTCTTTTGCATGATATAACGCTATGCTCGCAGCTTTTAAAAGTGCGGGGCCTTGCTCTGCGTCATCTGGCGATATCGACACACCAATACTTAAATTAACGTTTACAACTTGACCATTAATCGCAATATTTTGATTCACGCAATCCATCAACTTAGTACATATTATAAGTACTTGCTCTATCTGATGAATATCTTCTACTAACACGACAAACTCATCGCCACCAAATCGCGCAACACTATCCGATGGTCGCAAAGAGCACTTTAAGCGCTCAGCAACTTCTTTAATTAGCTCATCAGCCGCTTCGTGCCCTAATGAGTCATTAAAGTATTTAAAACGTTTAATATTGATATGTAACAAAGCCACTTTGCATCCATGCAGTTTTGCTTGTTCAAGGGCGTGTTCAACGCGGTCATTAAATAATGTACGATTTGGCAGCCCAGTTAAGGCATCGTAGTTGGCCAATAGGTGCAGCTCGTTTTCAGCTGATTTTTGTGCGTTTATATCGGTTAAAATAATGACATAACTATTAAGGCGCTGCTCGTTATCGGCCACTGCACTTATTTTCACAAGTACATGACGCGATTCACCATTAGCTAAAACCACACTGTCTTCGCACGAAAAATGCTCCCCAACAGATAGCTTTTGCATAATGCGTAAATAATCAAAACGATTGCTGCGCGATATACCTAAATTTAAAGTCCGGCTAGATAACGACTCAGCGGTGAAGTTAAAGGCGGTTTGCAGTGATTTATTAGAAGCCCGAATATTTAAGTTTTTATCGAGTATAAACACCCAATCACGTGTTTGCTCAAATGCTGCCGTAAATAGTAAAGCGTGTTCTTCAAACACCATCTCACGGGTCATATTTGTATAAGTACCCGCTACTTTTTGTGGAGTTTTATCATCCCACTCCACTACTTTTCCAAAGTCCTTATACCAGCGCCAATAGCCTTTTGCATGGCGCAGGCGGTAGGTACAATTAAAGTAGCCTTTATCGGTAGATAAAAATTCAAGCCACTCTAAGCGAAATAGCTGTTTGTCCTGCGGATGAATTTTAGATAAATATTCATCAAGGCTTACGGTTTCATTTTCGTAGCTTAACTCACTCGCTAAGCGAGGTTGGTAAATGCTTGGGTTGCTCGACTCCCAATCCCAAACACCCGATTCGCTGCCTTCAAGTGCTAATTTTAAACGCGCTTCGCTTTCTTTACTTTCTTTATTTGCTGCCAATAAAATACGCTGAATTTTATTACGGCGCATAACCCACATAGCAACAAAACCAATAAACAGCATGGCGTAAAGCACCATAAAATAAGGTGCACGCCAAAGCGGATACTTTACTTTTATTTTTAAAATAGCAGGCGAGGTATATTCGCCAGTCAGGGGGTCTTTAGCCCAAACTTTTAATTGGTAATTACCTGGATTCAATTTTGGAAACAATACGCGGTTGTTATTTCGAGTGTAACTTTTTTGTCCGTTATCGAGTTGATACTCATAAATGATGCGTTCTTGATTACTAAATGCCATGGCCGAAAATGCCACTTCAAGCCCAATATCATCATGGTTTAACACAACTTCGTTGAGCGGCTGTTTTAAATCAAGCGATAGATCTCGTGACATTAAATCAACTCGCGTAATATTTACGTGATCAATAAGTGATTGGTAATTTTGGTTTTCCATTGGGTGAAAATAAGTAAAACCTTTTAAGCTACCATACGCAATATGGCCATCTTTGAGCTGTGCCATGGCGTTACTATTAAACTCAGCAGAGAGTAGCCCTTCTGACGTAGAAAATTGTTGAAAATGAAGTGTTTCTGGGTTTAATCGCCAAATGCCTTTATGGCTACTCATCCAGATCATGCCATCATCATCTAGCACCATATCGTAAAGCAATGTGCCTAATTTATTCTTCTCTAAATCGATTGTATGTACTAATTGATAAGTAGATGCGTCAAGGCCTATCAAGCCAAAATTAGAAAGTGATATCCACAATATATTGTTGTTATCAATTAAATAAGAAAGCACGCTAATGGCTACGTTTTCGTGCTGCTTTGGCACTTTGTAAATCATTTTAAGTGCTAAATCACTTGGGTTTACTTGATATAAAATTCCAGCATTAAAAAATAGTGGCGAGTCTGGCTTATTGCTCAACGCGGGTAAAAAGCCATGAGCTAAAAAGGGTTCAAATTGATCCAATTGGCCACCCAAACGCGTTACTACCTGTGAATCTATATTGTATATAAATACCCCATGATCTGAGTGCACAAAGTATAGATCGCCATTTGGCATTAGTGTAACGCCATGCACCCTACCAGTAATCAGCTCTTGATCAGCAGGGTTATGTACTTTAGGTTCGCTAACTTGATGCGTTACAGGGTCAAAAATAAATAAACCACGGTTTGTATAAAGCCATAAATTATCTTTATAGGGCGTTATTTCATATACGGTAAATTCAGTGGTGAGTAAGTCAACTTTGTAGTCTTTTAAATAAGCTTTACCAATGTTTGTTTTTAAATCAACCTCAGTAATACCATTATGCGTTGCAAGCCAAAGCTTGTCTTTATACTCGGTAATACCCCAAATAGAATGATGCGATAAACCATCACCTCCGAGCAAAGTGCCATCGACATTATTGAAATGATAGCTGTCGTGAGATAAGTAAAATGCACCATCAGTTTTAGTCGCAACCCACGTACCACCCGATTTATCTTTAGCCATATCAATAATACTGGTATCAGCAAGTGTGTACTTACTTTGGGCTATTCGGGTATTTTTAATCATCTCTTTTGTGTTTAAATCAAATTTAAACAAGCCTTTATCGGTGGCTAAATCTATTTTTCCGTGTTCGTTTACTATGCTCCACACATTTAAATCATTGAGTAATATTTTACTTTTAAAAGGTAAATCTGGGCGTTCAAACATTTTTGATAAGTTACTAATATCAACTTCGTATAAGCCTTGTACCGCCCCTACTAACAACTGTTTATTTTCACCTAATGCGAAAGACTTCACATTATTTTGGTAAATATGTTCAGCTTCACCTTTTAAATGCTGTAGAGGTCTAACTTGCTCGGTGGCAATATCAAATACGTATGCACCATGGCTTGTACCTATAAATATATAACCATTGTAGGCAAACAGCTTTCTCACAAGAGTATTTTTATATTTAGCCGGAAGCTCAAAAATAGTTGTTATTTTTCCGGTTGCTATATCAAGCTTTGCAAAATCGCGGCCTCGCCCAATCCAAAGTGTTTTTTTATCAACGGCCACCATACTAAAAACAGACTGATTGATAATTTCTTCTTCACTGGTCGGTTTTTCTAGAAATTGCTGATATGAATCTGTTACGGGGTCGTATCTAAACAGGCCTGCAAGTAAAGAGGCTATCCAAATGTGCCCTTGAGGGTCTTGGTAAATACGATCGATGATCGCCTCTTCTAACTCACCATTAGGGCCGTTTATTGGAATAACTTGATAGCCATCATAACGATTAAGCCCGGCCTCTGTCGAAAGCCAAAGGTAACCGTTAGTGTCTATAAGCATTGTATTAACGTAGCTTTGTGATAAGCCTTCGCTAGGAGATAAACGTTTTACTTGTGCCCCTACTTGGCAACTTAGAATAGTTATTAAAACTACAAAGCAACTAATGATCCCATTAACGTATTTACTCATGCTTATTCCATATTATTATTTATTATTATGGGTACTCTAGAGCGACTATATTTCGATGTTTGTAAGTATCAAAAAGTACTTGTAAAGCAAGAGTATATGTTAACACCTGGTTAAAACCAATAGCACAATATAAATCAGCTACGTTTTCATATGCGAAGGTCTTTATCTCTCTATTTTGCGACTTTAAGAGTGTTGAAAGCAATTGTTTTGCAATCCCTTTACCGCGATGTTCCAGCGCAACAAACATGGTAGATAAAAATAAAAACTCTGTTTTATCTTGTAACCTACATGCTGCCACTATTTCATTATTATAGTAAGTTACCCATACCTTATCTTGTTTATTAGCACGCCCTCTTACGCTGTGCTTTTTGTAGAATTTATTCACAAGTGGGGTTTTTAGTTCATTTAACACTTCAACTTTATACATTTTTATATCGATATTTAGCTAAGCATTAGCGCTAAATACTGTTCAAATTTTTGTTTCAAAACCATTTGCTCTGCCACTGGGCGGCTGTGGATTGTGTTGTAAACTTGCTCTCTCGTTTTTTTATTACGCTTAATTTGATACGCCCAAAAAGACGCTTCATAATCTAACTGAATTTGATATTTTTCTTCACGTGGTAATAGGCATAAATTAAAACTCACAATACTTCCTCATTCGCTTTTAAGATTATTTGATTCCCCCTCTAAACTGGGCAAGAGGTAATCTCCTTGTTATTATACGCGTCTTATTTTATTTATTTCTGTAGTAATTGGAACTGATAATGAATAGACATTTTAGTATCTTGTTATTATTGGTAAATTTATTTTTTAGTGCCTCTTGTTTTAGTCATCAATACAACCTCACTTTTAATCGTCCGCAAAGTACACCTCAAGCTGATTATGCCTTAGAGCTATTAAAGTTAGCATACGCAGATATCGGTTTTAAAATACATATAATCGATTTTAGTCACCAAAATGCTTTGCTCGCTGCAAATAATGGCGTACTTGATGGGCAGTTAGGAAGAGATGCAAGCATTGAAAAAAATTACGAAAACTTAATTAGAGTCGATTATGAGCTATTTAAGTTTGACTTAGTATTATATAAAAACTGTTTACCTAACAGTTTAGAACAGCTCGATAGCGTCGCAATTGTTGATGGCTACCCTGTGCAAGAACATTATTTAGTAAGCACACAGTTTGCAGGGAATATTATTAAAGTTAAAAGCATGAATACCCAACTTAATTTGCTTGCTCAGAAAAAAGTACAGGGAGCTTTAATGATTAACTTTATAATGCAAAACAATGAACTCCCGTCACCTCAAGGCTGCTTTGTAAAAGAAGTATTGAGTACTTATCCGCTTTATCATTATTTAAATAAACGTAATGAAAACTTAGTAGAAAAGCTTAAAATGTCATTAATTAACCTAACTAACAATGGCACTGTGTACGCACTAAGAGCCAAATATGGATTAAGCTTTTAAAAGTCGAACCCTTGCTGCTGCGCCTGCGTGCTTGGCACTGCATTTTGCTGCTTTTTTTGAAGGTAGCGCTTGTAGCGCTGCTGGCACAAACTAAGCACCTTCTTTTTTTGGTCGTTCGATAAGGTATTCCACGAAAAGCGCTCATCCCGACTACGATAACACCCTTTGCAATACCCTCTGTTGTTAACTAAGCAAATACTTTTGCAAGGACTTGGAATATCAAATATTTCAATTTGTTGCATGCATAAGTACCTCCCAGTTGAATAGGAGGTATTAGTATAGCGTTATTTTTGAGCAAAAAAAAAGCAGCAATTTAATTGCTGCTTAGTTTTGTTGAGCTGGGATTATTAATACTCACAGCTATTGGTATTTATCTCTGTTTTACGGTGAAATGGCTTAGCGTACATGGCCAGCACTAACGGTTTTAACTCTTCTGGTACACAGGCTAAACGCTGTTCAAACGTCGCTGTATCTGGAGAGTCTATTACCGCCTCTTTACAGCCACCAGCAATGTAATTGCCTGGGTGTAAATAAAACGAATCTACAATTTGCCTATCAATTGTTTTAGCAAGCTCTTCAGCACTATCACATTTAGATTCGATTGGCTGTCCAAATGCTAAATGCACATGCCCTTTAGCTGAACTAAAACCTTCAACAATACTGGCAATATCTTCACCCGCTGACTTAATATATTCACCATGATGCTGTTTATGATAAAGCTCTTTAGCCTTAGCAATTGCACACGGCTCATATTGATAAGAAATAGAAACCGGCACTATTTTTAACTCTTTAATATAATCGCCAAACTCTTTCTTTTGTTTACGCCCGTTTAATTGCAACATTTTTAGAAGCGCAGGATCAGTTTGATCAAAACCGTCTTTTGCACGCCCTTCTTTTTGCGCAATCCAAATAGAATTTCCACCCACTACAGAATCGTAAATGTATGACGATAATTGAGTCAGTGCTTTTAACATCTCTTTTGGTGCTTTAGCAGAGCGCTTAACGATAAAGCTTTTATTTAGACGCATAAGCTCTGTAATGTAAGGTATTTGCAATAAATTATCGCCAATAGCAATACGCACTGTTTTCATTTTATGTTGATATAAACCCCAGTTTACTAATGCAGGATCAAGCACTATGTCTCTGTGGTTTGAAATAAATAAATAGGCCTGGTTAGCATCTAACTGATCTAACCCAGAAAAGGTTACTTTTGACGTGGTGCGCTTTACTAATTTATCTAAGTATTGCGCAACTTCGTTTTGCACGTCTTCGACGGTGCTTACTTTGCCCCATTTTTTGCGTAACTGACTTCTTACCATTGGACGTGCAATAAAAGGCACTGCCGATAAAAAGCGCGGTAAATTATACTTTGCTATTACATCAATAAACGCATCATCGTTAATCAAACGTGTAAGCGACGCCGCAACTTCGTCGTCGTTGTATGGGCGTATATCTGCGTATTTATCTTCTAATTCACTCATTACTACATCTACAATGTTAAAAAACGGCACGCTAAAGCGCACCGTTTATGTCTATATCCGATTATAACTCAGCCAATCTAAAATGCGAAATAACCAAAAAAACGATTTTTTATTTTAGCAACTTGCTTTAAAGCCGAGTTTAATTACCTTCTATGACCACAGGCTTGCTTATAAGTGCAAAAAAACTGATCAGTCTAGCAAAATACCATGTTCTCAATCTGCTAGTGGGCAGACCACTACTACATAGCCCTCTAATCATTTGGTAGTAATAGCATTAACAAAGCCTTTCTTTCGTAGTACCTTAAGCCCATATTTTAGATTTTTGATGGATCGTAAGCCTCTTTTTTACGATTTTAACTCTTTCAGATCCACTTATTTTAGGGCTCATAATGAACATTACTATTCTTGATAACGCAACTTTAGCTAAAACATCTCTTTCGTGTATAGAACAACTTGGTAAATTAACGACTTATGAACTTACCAGCCCAGAGCAAGTTATTGAGCATTGCCAAGGCGCTGATGTATTAATCACTAATAAAGCAATTTTGAATCGCGATACAATTAGTCAGCTAACACAACTGAAATTAATTTGCGTAAGTGCAACCGGTACTAATAATGTTGATTTAGAAGCCGCTAAAGAATTTGGTATTGCCGTAACTAATGTAGCTGGCTACTCAACCCCTTCAGTTGTTCAACATACATTTTCTTTAATTACTAACTTACTGGGTAACACCCACCGCTATCAGGCGGATTGCCAGCAAGGCGCATGGCAAAAAAGTGAAATGTTTTGCATACTCGATTACAGCTTTAACGACTTGCAAGGTAAAACATTTGCCATTATAGGCGGCGGTACGCTAGGCAAAGGCGTTGCTAAAGTGGCTGAGGCATTTGGCGCTAATGTTATTGTTGCAGAGCGTAAAGGGGTTAAATGTCGCGATGGTCGTACGCCTTTTGAAGACGTCATTAAAACAGCCGATATAATCAGCGTACACTGCCCGCTTACAGATGAAACACGTGATTTAATCGCACTTAATGAGCTTAAAATGATGAAGCCAAGCGCTATAATTATTAATACAGCACGTGGTGGTATTATTAACGAAGCCGACTTAGCAACAGCGCTTAAGCAAAACCTAATTGCTGGAGCGGGTGTTGATGTACTAACTAAAGAACCTGCTGAAACTTCAAATCCACTTGCTAATTACACAGGCAATAACTTATTACTTACTCCACATATTGCATGGGCAAGTACTGAATCTATTGTGCGCTTAATTAATGAAGTAAGTTTAAATATTGCGGCATTTAGTAAGGGCGAATCACGCAACCGCTTGGTTTAATCATTTTATTGTAGTAATCAAATAAGCTAAAAAGTGGCTGTTTTTACTAATATATTTAATATTTTATTAGATAAAAACAGCTTAACTCACTTAACAAACTGATTCATAACAACTTATCAATATGGTCTACTCTTTGCTTTAATACAGTTAATAACCAATTAAAAATCTTATTAAGGTAAATAAAAATGAAAAAATCACTTTTAGCAGCCGCTTTAATCGCTCCATTTTTAACAGGCTGTGTTATTGCCGTGTCAGATGGCGAAGCTGAGACTCATTGGGCAGGGAAAAACTCATCAAGCTGGCAAGCACAGCATAAAAATAATCGTGAAGTTATATCGGAGCTAAAAATGGATAGCAGCTATCAGTCTGTTTTAACGCAATTAAAAACGCCTAATTTCACTGAGCTATTAAAAAAAGATGATGATGTATACCAAGTACTTTTTTATGTAACGCATAGCAAGCATTCAGATTCAAAAACAACAAAAGATGAATGTACGCCACTTGTATTTAAAAATGATAAGTTAGTGGGCATTGGTGACACCGCTTTAGGTATGATCACGCAGTAACCAATAAAAAATGTTTGATACAAAAACGCCAATATATGAATATTGGCGTTTTTGTATATTAAGTTTTTAGCGTGCGACTATTCTATCTCGCCCTGCATCTTTAGCGGCATATAAGCCTAAATCGGCCTCTTCTAATAATGCTTGCTCAGCATACACTTTACCACTTTGTGTAGTGGCAATACCTATACTTATAGTGATGTGGTCTGCATTTAATGAAGCTTTATGTTCTATATTCAAAGCATTTACAGCATTGCGTAATTTATTAGCAAACTCCATTGCCTCGTTCTTATCAATTCTTGGTAGCACAGCAGCAAATTCTTCTCCGCCATAACGAGCAATAAAGTCACTGCCACGTTCACATTGAGCCGCAAGTGCTTGCGCAACATTCTTTAAACACTCATCGCCAGCACGGTGTCCGTAGCAATCGTTGTAACGTTTAAAGTGGTCTATATCCATAAGTAACACCGATAGCGGTGTTCCACTTCGCTTGCTGCGGCGCCATTCTCGAGATAAGTTTTCATCAAGGTAGCGTCTATTTGGTATTTCAGTTAAGCCATCTATCGAAGCTAGCATTTCTAGCAAATCATTTTTTTGCTTTATGAGGAGTTGGTTACGCACTCTAACGCGAACAATAGAAGGACTAAATGGCTTGGTTATGTAGTCCATTGCACCGAGCTCTAAGCCCTTTGCTTCATCATCATGGCTACGATTGGCTGATATAAATATAATAGGAATAGACTGAGTTATTGGGTTTTCTTTAAGCTCCACAAGTACTTGATAGCCGTCAATTCCAGGCATAATTACATCAAGGATTATTAAATCAACTTGCGCTGTTTTTACAAAGGTCAGTGCTTTTTCGCCACTTTCAACTAAGAACACGTCATGTTCTGCTTTGAGTGTTTTTTCAAGTACTAATCTATTGATTGGATCATCATCCACAATAAGTACTTTAGCTCTTTTCGACATCCCTAACCCCTAGCCCTTTTATAAAAACAATTACCTGTTCTAGCTGTATGATAAGCTCTTGTAGTGTAATCTCAATAGGCTTATTAGTTGTTTTAAGCGTTCTTTCACACAATAAAGCACAATGTGATAATCGTCTAAAACCTAAATTACCTGCTACCCCCTTGATACTATGCACTAAACGTACCAAATCATCCTTATTGGTTGTTTCTTCTAGTTGCGATAGCTGGGTTTCGCACAAGCTAGCAAACTTATCAATCATCGTATTAAGTAGCTTTTCATCCAGACTAAACTGCGTTAAAGCAAATGATTTTTCAAAAAAGCTTGGTTTAACTAAGTTTAAATCAGCAATTGCATCAATAAGTACTTTAGCAACAACCGGTTTAGTTAAATGTTTATTCATGCCGCACTTTAAAGAACGTTCTACATCAGCAGGCTCGCAATGAGCCGTTAAAGCAAAAATAGGCAGTTGCTTTGCGTCAAACTGTTGACGAATCAAAGCGGTTGCTTGACAGCCATCTATTTTCGGCATTTGCACATCCATCAATATTAAGTCAGGCTTCAAAACTTGCAATAATTCCATGCCAATTGATGCGCTTAAAGCCGTAACAACATTTACGTTTGCTTGGCGCAGAACACTGCTAATTATTTCTAAGTTAAGCTGATTATCATCAATTGCTAATACAAGTAGACCCGATATATCAGCTTTACTTTCAGTTGCACTGTGTACTGCGGCACTTGTATTGACTATGGGCTTTTGCTGAGAGTTCAAACTAAATAGCCTTTGCCCTAATGCCGATGCTTTAACGTGATGCGCAGCTAAGTGCTCGCTTGTCGGTAAATTAAGTGTGTGCTGATGATTAATAATAATTACCGATGTTTCTTTAGCTGATAACGAATCATTAATCGCTTCAACATTTAAAAGTGCAGGTAAGTCAGCTGCATCAATTATTATTTTTTGAGTATTAGAGAGCTTAATTGGGTATTTCAGTACCTCATCTAAATTAATATTAGCAAGTTCGTTATATGCATTTGTCACCTGCTTAAGCTCTTTACTTTGATCAGATAAAATAGCCAATGTATTAGTCGGTAACACTGTGTTTTTAGTGGTATCAACTAAAAAGCTAATACTGAAATAAAATTCGCTGCCGTGGCCTTTTTTACTCTTTAAAGCAATCTCCCCACCCATTAACGATACTGCATGTTTAACAATAGCTAAACCTAGCCCAACCCCTTGGTGTATGCGGGTTGAAGATTCATCACCTTGAGTAAAAGCGTCGAATAAGCGACTTTGATCGGCTTCATCTATACCCATGCCAGTATCAATTACTTTAAAGCAAATATGCTGTTGCTCTAGGCTATCGCTTTCAATAAGTTCCATTTTTAAAGTAATGGAACCTGTTTTTGTAAACTTAACGGCATTAGTTAATAAGTTACCTAATATTTGCTGCAAACGTATACTGTCGCATATCAAATCAGGTGCTATTAGCGGGTCAATATCAATAAAAAACTCAATACCTTTTCCTTCGCACAATGGAGCCGTTAAGCTTTCACAAATATCTACCAGCTCAACCATGCTAAAAGATGCTTGTTTTAAATCGGTTTGCGAACCTTCAATACGTGCAAAATCAAGCATTCTATTAAGCATTAATAACAAGCTTTGTGCTGCATGCTTAGCTTGATCCGTTTGTTGTAATTGCTTTTGCGTTAAGCCTTGCTCAATTAACATATCAAGCAACCCTAAAACAGCGTTCAAAGGGGTACGTATTTCATGACTTAAATTGGCTATAAAGCGGCTTTTAGCTAGGGTTGCTCGTTCGGCATCTAGTTTTGATTTAGTTAAGGCACTCACATCCTGAATGTGTATAACATAATAAGCTGGATCGCGGTTTTCATCCCAGACAAGCGATACACTTAGTTGCAACCAGCTTGTTAAGCGCCCTTGAGCAAGCGTTAAATGATATACGCGTTTTTTGTCATCTAGCAATTGCGCTAAAGTGCTTTTTATTTGCTGCCATTGGGAGTCATCAAATAATGCTTTCAACTGCTCCCCAACTAGTACTGGCTGATCAGAAAACTGCTTTCTTGCTGCTTTATTAACTTGTAATATTGTGTGCTCAAGCGAGAGTAAAACCACGCAGTTAGCCGCAAATTCAATTGCACTTCTAAATTTAGATTCAGATGATTTTAAGGCCAATAATGTTTGTTGCTGCTCGGTAATATCGCGGCCAATACCCATGGTTCCTAACAGGTGTTGGTGCTCGTTATAAAAAGGAGCAATAGTAAGTTGATACGATTTTGTATCAGTTTCTATTCGCTGTTCAACACTATTTCTGTTTTGTAATACTTGTTTTTCAAGCGCATTTATTTGCTGATCATTGTCACCTAAATCATCTACATATTTACCAACTAATGCAGTTTGATCTTTACCGATATACGCCTCAAATGCTTTATTGCATCCTAAGAATGAACCATCAATGTTTTTAAAGTAAATAAGATCTGGCACACTGTTTAGCATAGTGTTGAGTAAAGCTAAGTGGCGCTCTTTGGCTTCGTAACTGCGGCTTAGTTTTTCTGATTGCAGCTGAACTTGGTCGTCCAGAGCTTTATTTGCACTTTGTAATGAATCAACTAACTGTTTGTTTTTAGTAAATACACGCTTCACTTTAGAAAACCAAGGTTGCCAGCTCAGTGGTACTTTGTAATTTAGCTGCTCATCTTGTTGTGTACCGTTACTCTCAAGGTATGACATTAAGTGAGTCATCGGCTTTATAAAAATGCGCTGACTTAACCAAAAAAACACGCCAAACATAATACTTAAAAATAGCGTTAAAAAAGTAAACTCTAGTAATATCTCATACTTAATTGAGCTTATTAATTGGGGTTTGTGCTCGTAAAATGCTGCGTGAATAGGTAACGCATCCATAGGCTGCATAAAGTAATTACTATCACTAGTTAATACTGTTTTTTGACTCTGATGATTGGCCAAGTCTGGCCAATAATTTTTTAACGCAGTCGCTTGCTCTATTATCTGTTTAGAGCTGGCGATAATTTGATGCGATTGGTTCATAAAAACGTATTCACCACTGTTCGGTGACACCTTTTTTAACCATCCAGAAATTGCTTGAACATCATAAATTAAAATAATGTAATCGGCTGAGCCTGTGCTTCGTTGTCGACCAATAGCAAAATACGAATTGTCATTCACTTTAACAATAGGACTTGAAGTAAGTTTGTTTTGCGCAAATTTTGGCTTAAATTTTCCATTTAAAATTTCAGTAAGCATAAAACTTTGGCTTTTGTTGTGCCTGCTTACATAAGCAAAACCATTATCATCAACATACGCTACAGCAGATAACGACTGCATTAATGCAAGCGTTGTATTAAACGAAGGCCCTAATGTAATAGCCTGCTGCCACTGCATTAATGCCTTAGCAGATAACGCAAACTCACCTTTACCTACAATTTCCGTACTTTGATCAATAAAATGACGATAATAGTAACCATCATATTGATTTATGCCTTCGAGCAAATCTTGGTTTATTTTGGGATAAGTCGCTTGCTCGTATAAGTTAAACATGGTGGTAAGTAGATTACTCACCGAGTCCATCCCGTGAGTAACCTGTGCTGAAACATTTGTAAAGTCAGCTTGGCGTTTTTCAACCGTCCGCTCAAGCTTTATATTATATAAGTGCAAGCACAGTAAAAAAGCGACAATCAATGGCACTAACAGCGCAATAAATAATGAACGATAGTAATGCTTCAGAGGTAAAAAATTCAATGTACTGCCTGCCATTTGGCTCGAAAATCAATCGATAGACTATCGAGCCAATTTGTTAAGCGCAAGTTATAAATTTTCTTCTGCAAATGACGCTAAGCGACTACGCACAACACCGTTGAGGTTTATTGTTGCGCTGCCTTCAAAGTTTTTAAAGCGCTCTACTATGTACGTTAAGCCCGATGTTACTGGCGTTAAATAGTTACTATCTATTTGCGCCAAGTTACCTGTACAAATTAATTTAGTACCTTCGCCGCAGCGAGTAATAATCGTTTTAAGTTGAGATGCCGTTAAATTTTGGCTCTCATCTAAAATCACCCCCGAATTGATATAATACTATCATACCCTCAATAAACTTGAACAAAAAAGTTTTTACACACATACTCTAGCTAAGAATCAAAGGTGAACGAAAATGATACTTCGAAATACAACAAAAACTAAAATAATTAAAACATCAGTCAACTTTGGAAAAGGAATGTCTTTTCACCTCGATAAATCAGGGCAACCTATTAAGACTGAAAAAGGCATCAGAACTCACTCATATAGGCACGATAAAATAGAACCTAATTTTCCAGTGCTATATCACCCGACTCGCTTCACCGAATGCCAAGAAATGAACTTATTTTTAATGCACCGCTTTGAAGGTCATTTCAGTCTCAAAAAGAATCAAATAGACAATGAGGCTTTTAGTGACGCTTATCATGCCAGCCAACCGGGAAAGCCATTAGATGTTAAGTCTGTTCGCAGTATAGCTAAGCACTTAAAAGCTTTCTTAGATTGGTTGGATAAAGATGATGCATCCTATTTTGAAGTAATAGCTGCACCACTTTCAAAACAATCTGTAGATGATGATATTTCTAGGTTACCTGTGTGGAGATATCACAAACATTTATGTGAAAGAGTCGAAACCAAAGATAAGTCTAAACGCATAAGCTTTAACAGCGCTCAAGAACGAATTAGAGCTGTTAAAGCATTCTATATATGGAGCCATAAGCGCGGAGCTATAGATAGCCTCCCCTTCTCACTTGAATACAAACAGGTACGTATTAAATCGAAAGCTAAATCAGGTGTCAGTTCGTTGTTTCAATTACCTACCAGCAACAATCGTTCTGGGGGCTTATGGAAATGGGTCAGTAATTTGAGCATTCCAAATACATTGAAACAAAAAGAAGACTCACCAGACAAAGGTCTACAACCATATTCTCCAAAAGAACTTAAACAGTTACTGGAGACGAATACAGCTCAAAAAGAGACTTATAAACTTTATTTGCAGTGTGCCTTGTTAGGTGGACTTCGATCTTTTGAAATTTCGGCCATCGACCAGAAAGACCTCTTTAACCCTGATGAAAAAGAAAACGAGAAACGTATTCCAAAATTGAACATTGTACGAAAAGGACATAAGCCAGTGAGATTAACAATAGCGCGAGTTCTAATGAAGCTTTTGTACAATCACACTTTGACAATTCAAAATATGAAGCGACGTACCAAACATGAGACTAATCATGGTATGGACAATAGCGAACATCCGCTTCCTTTGTTTATGAATAGTTCAGGATCGCGGATAAGCGAAGATACACCGGGGAATACTATTTCCATAGTTAGAAAAGAACAAAGGAAGCAGGGATTAGAAATACTATTACGCACATTCCATGACTTACGCGCTACCTTTGCTACTTATGTCGCTAAATACCTAATTGACAAAGGTGAATCAGAAAGTTCCATCCGACAAACACTAATGACTTTGATGAGTCACGAAAGCTTTAAAACAACCAAACGTTACATCGACTTTGCCAAAAGTGTATCAGTGGATGCATACGGAGCGATGTCAGAGTGGGTAAAAGATATCTACGGTGATGTTAACGAATTGCTTATGCGTGAGGCTGAAGATGCTACAGCAAGTTAAAACGCGGAAGTCCAATCGTATTCCTGCTAGATTTAAACCTCATTCAATTGTTCTAGCCGAACAGTTAGACGTTTTATTTAACAGGGCATATGACAAAGAAAGCAATATTAGCACAGGTGACGACACTGCTATTTCAATGAGTCGCTTGCGGAATGCTTGTGTCAGTTTACAGCACATTCTTCCTCTAGCCCTTAATAAGGTTAGTGCAGATACTGCGACATCAATTCAAACTTCGGGATTAAATGCTCTATCAGACTTTGAAATTTGGCAAGAACTGGAATACTTTTGCATTAATGAAATAAATGATGTCAAGCTACCTAGTTATGCTACTCGTATAGAAGAAGCTTTAGAAAACATAGCTAAGTTTCATTTTTATGATAACGCTATCAACGCTCCTTTTAGGCTAGTAAATGGGGCTACTTCAATCGACATAACTAAATTATTCGAACTTGAATTCCATCAAGTAAAAGAGACTCGTAAATTACTAAAAAAATATCTGGACTATCTCGTCCTTCCAGAATTAAGCCTCAAAGATTCTTCTATTAGAGACAACATCCTCAAAACTGCGACTGCTATTATAAATATTTGTCTACATGATACTTTTAAGAATACTGAACGCGTCAAACTGCCATTATTGGCAACATTAAAGGATAGGGAATTCGTTTCATCATTTATATGCAATCACAACTTCCGTACTTTTTTAAAATTTATACTACCCGATGTGTGGGGTAAAGCTAGAGTCAATCAATTTAAAACTGAAGCCGAAGTGATAGGGTATGCACAAAGCATATCATCCAAATTTGGCAATGAAGTTGATGCTTTTTTGAAAAATCAGATAGCAAGCGCTTCGGAAGCTAATACAACAAGAGTTAGATCCTCAACTTTATCATTTCCAAGGTGGTTGAATAGTGCTGGTAGCGTAGCATCACCAATAATTAAGCTGCTTAGTGAGCGTGGAATTCAAGGGTTTGCAGAAAATGGCCTTCAGGGATTTAAATACCTTTATAAGCATTACCAAGAAGAAACTCAAAATAACCAGCAGTTTTTACTGCTACTAAACGCTGCATTGGACCTTTACCACTTTGTTACGGGTGAAAAAATCGCAAAGGAAAGTTTATTACCCTACTCATTGGGCTATTACCTTAAAGAAAGTGACACTACCGAATGGCAGAAGCATGAGTGGGTATATGACAATGCCTATAAATTTTATCAAAACCTAGTCGAATACCATAAAGTTTTTACAAAGCGAATTGATGGCGAGAGCATAGGCATCGTCACTCTCAAAGGTTACATAGGTAGTATGGCTAGAGCATTGAAAGAAAATGCATCATCATTAACAGATGAACAAATGAAGCTTATTGCCAATCATGGGGTTCATGCTTTTGTTGAAAATAACTGTGAGATACTAAAGGCTATAAGAGAGGCAATTCAACTAAAATCAAAACAAGGCGATTTGTCGGTTTTTGTTGGTAATCAATATCAGAGCGCTATCGACAAATTACTATCGTTTTATGGTCTAGATACTATTAAAAGCTTTCCGGTCAACACCGAATTAACTGCACAACATCAAGAGCAACTCTCTCAGAATCAAGATAAGCTCTACTCATATAGAGAAGTAGTAGAATTAGCATATTACATAGAAAAAGGGCTTTCTGAGACCTTACTCACAATTAAAGACAAAGTTACACTTTATGCAGCAAAAGTCATATTGAAAACTGGTTGGAATTCAACTCCTACGCTAGAGCTTGATACTGACGACTTATTTTTCTTTAACACGCCATTACATTCAAGTAAAACTCCTGCTCTTCGTTTATTTAAACGCCGAGCTAATTATCAAACACAATGGCATAAATTTGAAATTAAAGCCGAAGATCTAGAAAAAGAAGGCGTCTTATACGGCGACGTTGTCGAACCAGTAATATTTGATATTAAGGCTGCGACTAAACTTACGTCTATTTACCGCCCTTCTATTGAGAACCTATCAAAAAGAATTTTTGTTTTTCCCAAAGTAAATAGTATTGGAGAAGTAAAGATTCAATTATTAACAGCATCACGTTTCAAGACCACTATAGATAGGATATTGACTGAGCTTGGGTGTGATATCGTATTTAATTCGCAAAAGATCAGAAAATCAGGGCTTAACTACATTTACCGAAAAGTTGCCAAAGAATTTAAGTGGTATCAAAAAGCTGGCAAGCACTCTTATGAAACGTTCTTGCGTCATTATTTAATGCAAGATAACAAAGATGTTGCAATGACAATCAACAGAGCGACAAAAACAATGGCAGACTATTTTGTTCGCGATGTTACCGACAAAGTAATCATTTTGCAGACTCCACCAGAAGACGGTAAAAAAGTCCCGAATGGCACATGCATTAACTCAAAAGATAAATCCGCAGTAGTGGCATTCGAATCACAAAACAGGAAATTATTAGACCAGCGAGATACAAACGAGCATGCATGTGCCGACTTTAACGCATGCTTGTGGTGTCCGTTCTATCGCTGTGTTGCTGACGCATTGCATGTTTGGAAACTTTTGTCATACCGGGATTTTGTTGTTGCTGATATGGAAAACTCAGCCGCAACATTTGACTCTATAACAGAGCAACTGGAAAACATAGAGCAGTTGAAAAATAGGGTTAACGAAATATTAGCTGATATTGCCAAGCTTAATGCTCAAGCTGTGACTGATGGAAAAGAACTATTGAGAACAGAGGGTATTCATCCTCATTGGAAAAACACAGGTTTGCTATGACCAAAGAGATAACTAAAACAAAACTACTTGATATCGCTGTTGTAAAAACACATACAGGTCAAATCACTATAAAACCTTTGGTTCAGGTGTTAGAAGATTTTAAAGTTGATGATACTAGCGCTTTTAATTCGATTGCTTTGTGGGAAAACAGAGCATTGAATATTGCTAAACATGGCACTATTCACTTTGGCGATGACACTTGGATAAGCTATGAAGAAACGCAAAGAAATGTGAATTTTAAAGGTGTTGATGAATTAGCATATCAAATTCGAATTTATTCACTAATTAAACTCACACATGGTGATGTTGTAGGCGGTAAACCTCTAAAAATCTCTACACTTCAAAATGATGTAACGTATCTAAATTTATTTGCAGCCTTCTTAAGACAAAGAGGTTATCACTCATTTCATGAGTTGGAGTTCAAATCTGACTTAGTTATTAGGAATCTCATAAAAGACTATTTATATGAAGTCAGGAAAATAGCTATTTACAGACAATCACACTCATTTACTAAACTATTTGACGTGCAGCGCAGCTTTCGTCTTTTTGGCCCTAAGGTGTGTAGTGTTTTTATTGATGTACTTAACCAACTAAACGAGTTACACCATCCGAGACCAGTCACTTATTCGCACCCTGTCATTCCTACTAAAGTAATGAAAAAAATTCTGAAGTTTGCAGAAAAAATAGTTGAAAACTCTAAGGATAAGATAGAACGATGGCTAGAATTAAATGCACGCTTAATAGATAGTTTAAATGAAGGCTCCGTTGAACCACCGCCCAAAATTAGTACAGGTGAGCTAATAGCAAAACATGTAAGAAACTTACCCGATGAAGTGGAATTCATTCAATTATCCGAAGAATTAGAAGATTTAAAATTAGCCACATACATTAATATCTTGGCCTATACAGGCATGAGATATAACGAAGTACTTACATGCAAGGTTGGCTGTGCCAATTACAAAGATGATATTTATTACATTACGGCAATCATGACCAAAACCGACAACAGTAAGGTTGAGATGGAATGGTTTTCAAACGCTGAAGTACATGAGTGTGTTGGTATTTACGAAAAATATGTGTTCGGTATGCAAGAAAGGGCAAAAGCTGTACTTTCTTCATGCAGAGCCAATATAACAAGTAGTCAAGCACACAACTTGAAAGAAGGGTTAGAAAGAAACCGTCTTTTCGGGGTTTCACATAGTAGCTGTAGTGTTAGTTTTAGCGATGCTGGGCGATTCACAAAATTTGAGGTTAAAAACAGTGAAAACATTGAGCTTTTTGACTTAACTCTAGACGATGATGATATAGCAGAGCTTGAACGCCTTGAATCTAACTACAAAGAAGTTAGAGGAGAGAATAGAGGTGTCCCATACGAAGAAGGCGATACGTTTAGATTAACCGCTCACATGTTTCGACATACGTTGGCCTACTTTGTCATTGCCAATAAATTAGGTGAGCTTGATGATATTAGATATCAATTTAAACATTTAACCAGCCTAATGACGTTTGTTTATACTCGAAGAGCATTTTTGGCCTCAACAACTTTAATTAAAACTACTGAAGAGTTTAATGAGATTTTAATTGACCGTGTTGCAGAAGAGTTAATAGATGAAGCCGAGTCACAATCACTTAAAGGTGGTGCTGGTGAGCAAATTAATAAAACATCTAAAGATCTGATAATAGGTATTACTGATAGTCAAAGTAAAGATTCGACTGTGATTAAGCAGATCCATTTCAGTTCAATTGAAGAACTGAAAAAATTTCTCGTCAAAAATATTAAAAACATACGTGGCTTGCCTACGGGGTACTGCACTGCGGGAGAAGCTTGCAAGATAAAAGGAGCAGGAATCCCTAGTGGCTGTGTGTATTGTGGTAGTAAAATCATTACCAAACGCCACAAGGTCAATTGGCAAGTGATAAAAAAAGATGCGACCCAGAAACTAGAGGCATATGCAGCATCAACCACAGAAGAGCAAGAAGATTACGAGCTATTTGCTATTCACTGGAAAAATAATATAGCAGCAGCTGACTATGTATTAGATGAAGGCAAAGCGCATACAAACCAAGGAGAACAAGCATGAGTAGCGCATATGATGATATAAAACGTGCTTTTGAAGAGATGAAATCTGATGGCAGCAAGATAACCAAAAATGCAGTAGCAACGAGAGCTAAAAGAAATATTGCGAATCTATCTAAAGAAGAAGAAAAATGGGTAAAGTTACGAGAAAGTATTGAAAAAGCTCAATTAACTTGGGAAGAAAAAAATAAAGATAATTTAATAAAACAACTCAGAACAAAGGTAGCCGAACTAAAAAGCAAGCTTGCTAAAGAAAAGCAAAAAAATAATATCGGCACTAAGGAAATCGATAATAAAGATACAAAGTTATTAGTGTTGTTGAGTGAAATGTACGCAGAAATAGATAAGCTCAAACTGATTAATGCCGATTTACAAAATCAACTTCAGCATTCAGGGCAACATACAGAAATAAGAGTGGATACGTCTACTGGTGAAATTATTGAATTAGTTTCAACGAAACAATAGATTAGATGTAGTAGCTCATATCTCAACTTACAGTTTTGTTGATTAGGCTTAGACTTCACCTGACAGGCAGCAAGAGCGAACAAGAGACGGTCAGAGTGATCTGGATATGTGAACTTAATTCTACAAAGAGGACGCTTAGCGACCCCGTTCATGCAATAAAATTGAGTTTAGGCAATCCGCATTAATTGTATAATGATATTTCTGCTTCTAAAGAGTATGTTTATGAGAACCATTGGAAAACTGGCAAAAGATTTAGATATCAATGTTGAAACAATCCGTTTCTATGAGCGCCAAGGTCTGATAGAGCAACCTTTAAAACCAGAGTCTGGTTACAGAATGTATGGCGATGCCCTTACCAGTCAACTCAAATTTATTCTGAAAGCTAAAGCATTAGGGTTTACGCTGAAAGAAATTGAATCGCTTATGTCACTAAGTGACAGTTGCGCTGATATTGAGTCGATGGGGTTGCAAAAACTTAATCTCATTCGTAATAAAATTGCTGATTTACAGCGATTAGAGAAAGTAATTCAAGATATGACAGATTCTTGCAAGGCCAATCAAGACCCTCAATCCTGCCCGGTAATAAATTCACTTAAATAGCTATTGACCCCGTACTTATGTACGGAGTTTATACTACCTTAAAAATTGAGGTAGATAGTTATGATCAATAAAATTCTAGATAAAGTAGGTTCTGGTGGCGTTTGGCTAGCCGCCCTTAGCTGCACAGCATGTTTTCCTGCACTCGGCTCATTGGCATCTGCTCTTGGGTTAGGTTTTCTTTCACATTTTGAAGGGATAGCGGTGAACACCTTATTGCCATTATTTGCTTCACTAGCGTTGTTAGTTAATTTCTATAATTGGTATCAACATCGAGATTCATTGAGAGGCGTTTTAAGTGTCATTGGCCCAATTGCAGTATTGCTGACCCTTTATCCTTTATGGCAATACGACTGGAGCACTTACTTATTTTACTTTGGGATCATTTGGATGGTCGTAATGTCTATTTTAGATATTGTTAAGCCCATTAAGGAACCAGTATGCAAGGTATAGAACTAGAATCTAAAATCACTTGCCCTGAATGTGGATTTAGCAAAGTTGAAACCATGCCTACAAACGCTTGCCAATGGTATTACGAATGCGAAAGCTGTAAAGCACTACTTAAACCGTTAAAAGGTGATTGTTGCGTTTATTGCTCTTATGGAACAGTTAAGTGTCCTCCTATTCAAGAAGGCAATGCATGTTGCTCAGGTAAGTAGCCTAGTATTCGGTGGTTCTGTGTCAACCAAGTAATATCTTAAATGCGATTGCGATTAACACTAAACCACCAAATAGTTCAGCTTTAGATTCCAGCCATACGCCACTTCTTTCGCCGATATTCACACCAATCCAGCTAAAGGCAAACGTCGTGACGCCTATTATCAAGCAAGCTACGGCTATATCTACCTCAAGCAATGTGATTGCATAACCTGCCGCCATTGCATCAATACTGGTGGCAATAGCAAGAACAAATAGCACACGATGAGTAACATTAGCAATATCTTCTTCAATTCCTTCAGATTGGGACTCATAAATCATTTTGCCACCGATAAATACTAGCAAAATAAAAGCTATCCAAGGTGCATAATCTTCAATCCAAGATGATAAACCTTTACCGCTGTAATAGCCTAAAAGAGGCATAAAGCCTTGGAAAAAACCAAAATAAGCAGCGGCTTTAATAAAGAGCTTTTCAGCATTTACTACTTTTTTAGAACCTAAGCCTATGGATACTGCAAACGCGTCCATACTGAGTGCTATAGCTAATACAAATACTTCAAACAAACCGATTAAACCTGAATAAAATTGTTATAAGATTACGTGACGTATAATTAGTTACTTGACTGATGTTAAACACCTAAGATTTACTGACAATTTTTCTATTATCAAAGCCTTATTTTTACACCAAATTTCAGCCAGATATTCAGTAACAGTGCCAACACTTGAAGGAAACAGAATATTCCCCGCCACTTTGGCGAAAGGTCCATCAGTTTCGAGTAGAACTCTATCTTGAGGTATCCACGATATTACTTTTTTAGCTCTGGCTGAAGTTAGCATGGCTGGCCCAATAGAGAAGAAACAGCCTAGCTCGACGGCTTCTAGAACTTGCTTCTTAGTACCTAAAAACCAATGAAGAATAGAAGTACCAGCATTGGGATGTAACTTAAGTTGTTCAAGAACTTCACCAGTCGCGTTAAGACTATGGATAGTTAGTATTTTGTCATCAAAGCCTTCACATTTTTTTAGAATATGCGTGAAAACCTCTAATTGATCATCAAAGTAATCAGCGTAACCTTTTGAGCCATCCAGTCCAATTTCTCCAATATATCTAGTTCTATCAACTAGCTTATCGAATAGTGCTAATTCATTTTTTCTTAGATGAGCAAGTTGAGGGTGAAGCCCCAAGGCCGTCTTACAGTGTTTTATGCCACTTGTTAACTGGACAGTACCTTCAAAAGCTGAAGGCACCGTAGTTACTGATAGCACGTAATAATTACTGCTTTTTATGTCGTTCAATACCTCTTGATGATCTGGATATAAATCAACGTGGCAATGAAGATCCATCATGACGATTTATCCGCTTGGAGAAATAATTCAACCTCTGCCAATCCTCGCTTAATAGTTGATTCTAATTTTTCTCGTATATCTTTTTCTTGTGGTATTGGCCCTGAACTTCGAAGCCAAGAACGATAGTTATCGGATTGTTTCAATCTAATAATGGCAGTTTGAACCGCTTGGAGATCATCGCGAGTATCTTTTTCTTTGATAAGATCTCTCAACCGCTTTGTCTTGTATGGCGCATCTTGTGTAAAACCAGCATGAAAAACTGACGCTCTTCGAATAAGGCAAGGTACACAATGCCCACACTGTTTATGTTCTCTGTGCCAATGACTGCATGAAACACTTAGGGGAACTGCTTTTCTAATTGCGTCTTGATCAACACATTCCGCTAACATTTCACCTTTAGTTTTGAATTGATAGGGGTTTACAAATTTGACATGAAACCCAGTGTCTCTAAGCAAAGATTCAAGCCTGCTTAGAAAATTAGGATGAGTAGTTCTAGTGCTATGGCTACCAATCCGTCTTCTGGTAAGCGGCGGATTTATAGAAATATAGCCATTCTCTGGGACGACAATAGTTTCAATACTGCTATCGCAATTAGCATTTCTTAAGGCTGATATACCAAGTACCGCCATAGCTAGGAAGTTAAAGCTTCTTCCCCTCATACTAATGTCAGTTTTACCTTCTAAGTGCTTAATAATATGGGGAGACATTGAATAGGACAATTCGCCGAATGGCGGGGATAATAATTGCTTAATGTCTTCTTGCTTAGCGCCATCACCACGATAAGCGTGACTAACCAAGAGAGGCTTTAAATCTGATTCTCCGTTCAAAATATCAATTGCACCAACTGCGCTATCAAGACCACCAGAAAAAAGGCAAACAGAGTTGAGTCCAATTAATGATTTTGCTTTTGCTTTCGCTTGCTCACTTGTTTTAGGAGTCGGCATCGGCATAGTTGTTTTTTCAAAAGTAAACAGCCATTGATCGCCTGTAAGAAAGTTGAGCAAAGAACTCAGTTCAGGTTCTACAAAATTCCACATATCCTCATCAGTTACAGGAACATGCAAATGCATTTTTCTAGCCCATGCATTTTCTGCATTATCCCTTAATTCAAATGTATCAGCAGCGGTAACGGCGGTAGCAATTGTTATCAGATCTATTGAATCAGCATCTACATTCAATCCTAAATCACGAACTGTTTGTAGTAGTTGTTTTGACACCAAGCTGTGCTTAGTGATGTCATTTTGATGCGTATGAAACATTTGGACAGGATGACAATCATCAGAAAAGTCAGGCAAGTTAGCAGGGTCATGGTTAAAGTAAAAATTAGTCATTAAAGCTCTCCCATTCATCAACCGTCATAGCAATAGCATCGGCTTGAATTTTAGTAATATTTTCTTTGCTAATAGTACTGGGGTTGCCATTAGTTACTTTGTCTAACTGCTCTTGTGTAATCACTTTTATTAGTTCCCTTAATTCAACTTCCATTTGATGATGCTTGCTTGCTGGCTCAACATGAAACCAAGCTCTGCCCATGCCTTCAACCACATCCTGAAAAATAAGGTCTGTTAAATAACAGCCTATGGCTTCTTGGATAACTTCGTCAGTAAAACTGTTTGGGTCAAATTCTTCTGTATCGGGGAGTGCTTCTTCTAGTGCGTAATCCAACGCAACTCTTACAGCATCCGAATCGGCATTATCAGGCGCTAAATGGCTAGCAATTTTGTCGATTGCTTGATCAGTCGATAGCCCAGTTAGATCACCTAATGATAAGCTTTGATTATTAACCGTTACGGTGTCGCCACGCATGACACCAAGCAATCCAGAACCAGCAGTTATGCCGCTTGATAGTCTCCTGCTTGTGCTTTTACCTCCGCCAGAGCCTTTTCTAGAGTAACTTTTTAATGAACGCCTTAGATCTGAGGTTGAGCCACCTGTTTGCGCATATTTACCAAATGCTCTTCTGGCACTGGCAAACCTATTTGGAGGCGGTGTTGCTGTAGGTGAACCACCGATTTCTTGTTGAACCTTGTCATTGTCAATATCATTGCTATTGTCATTCTGATCATCAGCTTGATTATTATCAGAGCCAGCTTGCTCATCCCCATCAGTACCTGATGCAGGTTCTATTGTGACAGGATCTCCTTGCTCTGCCCAAGATGGAATAAGTGGACTCTTATTATTTGGTCCTGTTGACGATGCGGACGTACCCATATTACTTAGTTCCCTCTAGTTCTTTTAAAATTGGATTAAGCCATCTTTGGCGGGGCAAGCTTTTTAAAAATGTAAGAAGACTTAAGCTACATTTATCATCCTGCTTGGCAAGTAACACAGCCCCATAAATGCCTGTTGGTCTTTCGGTCCAATCACCAATCAACTTAAAGTTTTCAATCAAACCATCCATGACTGACATGTATTCTTCCTTCGGAGTTGTGGTAATCGCAGTAGAGTTAACGCCACTGACCCTTACCTTTTGCTTCATTAATTCTTCTACGAGTTTTTGAGCGGCTCCAGACATTACCGAATTAACAGCCCCCATTGGAATGCTTTCTCTGCTCAGATATGCCGCTGGTGTCAAATCCATTTCAGTGAACATGGGAGGTAATTTCGACCATTTATCAATAAAAGCTAGGTCGAGTTTCCACTCTTCAGGTAAATTAATTTCGTCAAATTCGACTTCTGAATTTTCAAGATCCGCTAATACTTTTGGATATCCGTTTTCCTTATCAATTAATTCATAAAGCTTGTTGGTAGCCTGAGTGCCTAAGCACCTCTCAAAAATTACCAGCTTAGTGATAGTTTTTTCATCAAGCTGCATTCCTCTGCGATGAGCGGTTTTCTTTCTCATCTTAACCTGATTGAGTAATCGCTTAACTATGCGAGGGTTGCCGTTAATGTTTGTGGATTCAGCTAATAGTGGAGCTAACTGTTCAGCAACCACAAATTTACTTCTGAGTTCGGAATGCTTTTCAATCTCGTGATCTTGAAGTAGCTCGTCAACGGTAATTTGTGGTTGTTTCCACGACAGCCTTAATGACTCTTCAAGGGCACATCTTATCGTTTCTAATTGCGCATCGGTAACGCCGTGATCTTGAGCAGTAAGCATCATTAAATATGCCCTTATCTCCAGAACGCCGGGTCTTGGTACATGCACAGGAATTTGAATAAGCTTGTCTAAATAATCAGTTTGATGTCGTTGAGATGCACCTTTGTGATACTCAGGCACTGCCAAGCGGATCATGTCCTCATCGGCGGCAATAACAAATGCAGTATTGGGTAAAAATAGAAATAACCTGATCGCCTCAAGGGTCGAAATAGCATTAAATGGAGAGCAGCGATCTAAATTATCGACATAGACAATAAGTGGCTTATCAAACTCCTTTAACAGATCAGAATATGCTTTTCGGAATTCTTTAATTTCTTTAGGAGGTGAAAATGATTTATTATCTTTGATCAAACCTTTGTTTTTCTTCGCGACATCCTTAGCGCCATCGACAGCACCTTTTACATCATCAACATCCAGTTCACCATCGTCACCACCACTGAATAGTCCCATGATCTTCTGTATACCACCCATAGTTGGTATACCAGCTAATGCTGCACCACCATCCATTAGCAATCCCATCAGTCTGATCTTATCTATTCGTCCAGCAAACTCTTTTGCTTTTGCACTGAGATTTTTATCGTCTGCTGCTTTTTTAACTAAAGTAGATGCAATTGTTTCTAGTAACGCCGCTTTAGCGTCATCATACCCTTGGAAAGTCCATGCATCGAAATGTACTTGGATATATTCTTGTTCATCACTTTCCAGAGAAGCCTTAGTAAGTTCAAGAATCGTCGATTTTCCAGCGCCCCAATCACCAAAAACGCCTATACTAATAGGCATTAACTCCTTTTCTGTTATAAGATCTTTTATTGACTCAGCCGTTTCATTAAAATTTAAGAAATCAATTTTTGATTCTTTATCAGACCACATAACGTCTCCTTTTATTTATTATTTCTTTTGTTCCATTCTTTCAATAATTCGGTGAACCGTGGGGCGGCTAACAGAATATTTCTTCGCTAATGCAGAGATCGATTCACCATTTAATTTATCTTTATATAATTCTTTCGCTTGTTTGTCTGATAAAGCAGGCAATCTGCCCATGTGTTTGCCTTTAGCTTTAGCCTCTTCACGACCTTCTGTGGTTCTGGCTTTTATAAGATCCCGCTCAAGTTGAGCGAATATGTGGCTACGCATAATATTTGAGATTATTTCTCATCAAGCCAGATTGGGTGAGTACTAGGAAATCTTCGTCAGATTTGAGCCTGAAGCAGTCGTAAACGATGGTACAAAATTACTTCAGCTAAAATTCACTTTGATACGAAACCGGACATTAGGCTTAGCGTATCTCATGACAAGTGTTCCAACAATATAGTCGTTGCTCTTACTTTTAAATTTAAATCTTGTTTTAGATCCTCTGTACAATTAGTAACACACCAACGCGACTTTAATGTGGAATTAGGATCATCGGTTAATTTATTCTATCTAGATAGCTCTTCTATTTTTTATCTTTGATAAACATCGGTATAAAACGGGCAGTCCAAATAATGTTAGCAGTGTTTGCTGTCACTACCCCCCAACAATTATTTTCTTGGAATAGCTATTTGAGTTACTTCCCAATCTTTTCAAATTAAATAACTTTTTATTTGACTCTATAGCCACTATAGATTTTATACTTATTTTAATATTGTTTCGGAATGTTAAATATGTCAGAAAAATGTAGTGGTCAGTGTCAATCATCTCCTACCAACGAAGACGTAAAAATTGATACACAATTAGATAACTATAGTGGCGCGTTTGTCAGTACATATAAAGTGCCTCAAATGGACTGTCCTTCAGAAGAGAGATTGATCAGATTAGCACTTGACTCAATTCAGCCTTCAGTTGGATTGCAGTTTGATATTCCTAATCGCTTAGTCAAAGTTTTTCATGATGAAAATTTAGATGAGATAACAAAAAAGTTACAACAACTTAAACTCGGTGCAGAGTTAGAGTCAACTAAACAAAGTTGCAGTACAGAAGCTGCAAAAGCAAAAGACTTAGCCCAAAAAAATGAGATGAAAGAAGCATCAACCCTAAAATGGTTGTTAGCCATTAATGGAGTCATGTTTTTTATAGAAGTAATTGCTGGGATTATTGCACAGTCTGCTGGCCTAATTGCAGACTCATTAGATATGTTTGCTGATGCTGCTGTGTATGGTTTAGCTATTTATGCCGTAGGTAAAAGTATTAGCATGAAACTTAGAGCAGCACATATATCTGGTGTGCTTCAAGTTATTCTAGCGCTAGGTGCTTTGAGCGAAGTCGTAAGACGCTTTGTTTACGGTAGTGAACCGATCTCTTCTTTAATGATGATATTTGGTGGAATAGCACTAATCGCTAACGTTGCTTGTCTGTTTTTGATATTTGGCAACAAAGAAGACGGCGCTCATATGAAAGCGAGTTGGATTTTTTCCGCAAATGACGTTATCGCAAACGTTGGTGTAATTTTAGCTGGCTTATTAGTTACAGCAACAAGCAGTCGTTATCCAGATTTAGTGATTGGTTTGATAATTGCTCTTGTCGTTTTAAACGGTGCTCGCCGCATCTTACAGCTAAAGTATTAAGCAGAGAAATGAAAATAATGCACTCATCGTATATCAAATCAAATATATCATACGTGATAATGATTTTAATCGCGGTGCAGTCTGTGTTTTTTTCGCTAGAAGAGCTTGAAATAAACTTAAGTGAAAGTTCTTTTAGTTCATCACTAACTAAGTCTATTACCCCGCTAAAAGCTCCAGAAGACTCCAATATGCTTGAGGTGAATAATAGCAACTCTTCAATTGATAATTGTAATTTTTGTTGCTGTTGTCACTTATTTTTAAATGCTGATTCTTCCTGTAACATTTTCCAAGCAATAGAATATTTCCTTACCTACGCCTTAGTTTCTCCTGAGCTAAAAGGCTATATGTCGGTGCCATTCCGCCCACCTAAATACGCCTAAATTTTATAGAAAATTAAGAAAGGTCAAATGTTAATGACCTAAATATCACATATAAATTTATAGGAAAGTATACATGGCACTTAATACCTGTGAGCATCGCAAGATAGCAATTTTGAGGTGTGTAACACCTCAGCTTAAATATATCGCGTTTCTCGCGTTGTCACTTTTTACATTTAATGTTTATGCCTTTGAAAAGCAGTTAAATCTTCAAGAGGCAATTCAGTGGACGCTTAAACAAAATCCTGAACTCAAAATATTTGATTTCAAACAAACCGCATTAACAGGACAAGAACAAACAGCAAGTTTAAATCCCGCTTATGAACTAGAAGTTGAAGCTGAGAACTTTGCAGGCTCAGGTGAATTTAATGCATTCGACAGTGCTGAATTAACAGTCGCTCTATCTTCGGTTATCGAAATGGGAGATAAACGCTCAGCGCGGATTGGACTTGTTTCAAAATCAAGAGCACTACTCAATGCTGAGAAAGAAGTCTCTGCGCTTAATTTAATGGCTCAAGTCACTGAGAAGTACGTGGAAGTACTTGCAGCCCAACAAAGAGTGATATTGGCAGATAATGCATTGAGCTTAGCACAAGAAACGTTAGAGATTGTATCTCAGCGTAACCGCGCAGGTGCTACTCCTGAGGCTGAAGTGAAACGTTCAAAAGCAGTTATTGCTCAGGCTAACCTCACCCTTCAATCTGAACAAAAGCGCTTGGAATATCTAAAGCTTTCTTTATCAGCTTACTGGGGAGAAACATCAGTGTCATTCTCTAGAGTAACTGGAGATCTGTTTCAGTTTGGCAATGATAGTGATTTTAGTAGTCTCTTTGCGAAATTAGAGAAAAACCCTGCTATTCAAGTTTATGCAAGTGAGCAGCGACTAAAAGAGGCCGAATTACAGTTGGCTAAAACAGAGTCAACGGCCAATATCAAATGGTCTGTTGGTGTTAGGCGCTCTCAAGAAGCCAATGATACGGCACTGGTCGCTGGCTTTAGCTTACCTTTGTTTGCTGAAAAGCGAAATTCTGGTGCAATCGCTAGTGCGCTAGCAGAGCGTGACCAAGTTGCCATAGAGAAAGAGGCGACTAAGTTGAGGTTTAGAAATCACTTACTACGAGCATACTCCAATAGAAAACAAGCCATATTAACAGCTAATTCATTAAAGCAGTCGGTTATCCCAATGCTTGAAGATGCACTGGAAGATACTCAAGACGCCTATCAAAAAGGTCGATATGGATATCTTGATTATGTATCGGCTAGACAAGAGCTGTTAAATGCTCGGCGAACCCTCATTGATGCGGCATCTGCTGCCCTAATTTATGGCGCAGAGATAGAAAAACTAACAAACGAAGCGCTGTCACTCTAAATAAACATCACTTTAAGTTTAATAACAATTTATTGATTCAGTTATTAACTGAATCGTTTAGGAATTCAAAATGAAAAACTATTTACTCGCACTATTGATTTTTATTGGGTATCTATCACCCATTCAAAGTGTTATCGCTAGTGAAGATGAACATGAAGGCGAAGAAGGCATTAGCAAAATAAACAATAACATGGCAAAAAGGCTTGGTGTTGAAACAGCCTATTTAGCTTCAAAAACGTTGAACCAAACTATCCCTGTATACGGCGCTACGACGATAGGCGCTGAACAATTATTTCAAGTTGGCGCTAGATATAACGGCGTTATAAAGACAATTAACTCCACTGTTGGTGATAAGGTAAAAAAAGGAGATCTATTAGCCGTTATTGAATCTAATGAAAGCTTAAATACCTATAAAATAACATCCCCTGTTTCTGGGACTGTTTTACAGCGAAATGGAAATATTGGCGGTATCACGCAAAACACTAGCTTGTTTGAAATCGTCAATTTTGACACCTTGTGGGCTGAATTTAAGGTGTTTACCAGCCAATATAATCAAATCAAAGTCGGTCAACCTGTTGATATTGAGCATGGTGAACAGGCATTCAACTCAACCATCACCAATATAATTCCAGCTAAAGATCAGTCTTATGTTTTAGCACGTGTACGTTTAAATAACACTGAGCTAAACCTAACCTCAGGCCAATTATTAATGGGCAGCGTAAAGATAAACCGATTTGAGGTGGATTTAGCCGTCGAGAAAGTTGCGATACAAGAACTGGGAGGACAATTTGGTGTCTTTGTAAAAGAAGATGAAGAGTACGAGTTTGCGCCACTTGTGCTCGGACGTTCAGACAAAAACTATATCGAGGTCATTGATGGCCTCAGTAAAGACGCTGAATATGTAAACAAAAACAGTTATCTGATAAAAGCGGATATTTTGAAATCTGAAGTAGAAGACGACGATTAGGAGACGCAATATGATTGAATCAATTTTGCGTCTTGCAATAAATAGACGCTATTTAGTATTAAGTCTGCTGATGGTAATCATCGGCGTTGGCATGTGGAGTTATCAAAAACTTCCCATTGATGCTGTTCCAGATATAACAAACGTGCAGGTACAAATAAACACTTCTGCCCCCGGTTATTCACCTTTGGAAGCGGAACAAAGGGTGACCTTTCCTGTAGAAACCGCCTTAGCCGGATTGCCAAAGCTGTCTCACACCCGCTCCCTGTCAAGATATGGATTATCTCAAGTAACCGTTATCTTTGAAGAGGGAACCGATATTTATTTTGCTCGCAACTTAATCAATGCAAGATTAGCTGCGATAAAAGGCGTTATTCCCTCTGGCTTAGAGCCAGAAATGGGTCCTATTTCGACAGGGCTTGGCGAAATATTTATGTATACCGTACAAGCTTCTCCTGACGCTAAAATGCCTAATGGAGAGCCTTATACCGCTATTGCCTTAAGAGAAATACAAGACTGGATCATTAAACCGCAATTGGCTCAAGTTAAAGGCGTCATTGAGGTCAACAGTATCGGCGGCTACAACAAGCAATATCACATAACGCCTAAACCCGAAAAATTACTTTTTCATCAGGTAACCTTTGAAGAAATATCTGATGCATTACGTAAAAACAATGACAACCGTGGCGCAGGTTATATCGAACAAAACGGACAGCAAGTTTTAGTACGCTCCATTGGGCAACTAGCGACAATAGATGAGATCCTCAATGTCATCATCAAAAAGAACGATGGTATTCCTGTAAAAATAAGTGATGTTGCCAATGTTGCTATAGGCAAAGAACTTAGAACAGGGGCTGCTACTCGTAATGGCATTGAGACAGTGCTTGGTACAACCATGATGCTGATTGGTGAGAATTCTCGCACCGTTGCTTTAGAAGTGGAACATAAGCTCAGCGAAATACAAAAATCTCTGCCAAAGGGCATTACCGCAGAGCCTGTTTACGACAGAACAACGTTAGTAGATAAAGCGATTGCAACCGTTACCAAAAACCTCGTTGAAGGTGCGCTTTTAGTTATTGTTGTGTTATTTATTCTACTTGGAAATTTACGTGCAGCTCTCATTACCGCTGCTGTTATCCCTATTTCCATGTTAATGACAATCACAGGTATGGCGCAAGCAGGAGTATCTGCCAATTTAATGAGTCTCGGCGCATTGGACTTTGGCTTGATAGTGGACGGGGCTGTAATCATCGTTGAAAACTCTGTCCGTAGGTTAGCACAGGCCCAACACAACGGTCATAGGCAAGACTTAAGAGAACGCCTAAATACCGTTTTTGAAGCCACTTCAGAAGTGATACGTCCAAGCTTGTTTGGTGTGGCAATTATCACTGTTGTTTACATCCCCATTTTCACGCTAACTGGCGTTGAAGGGAAAATGTTCCACCCTATGGCGGCAACTGTCGTTATGGCGTTAATTTCCGCAATGATCCTTTCAGTTACACTGGTTCCTGCTGCTGTAGCTGTGTTTATGAAAGGTAAAATCAGCGAAAAAGAAAGTGTAGTTATTCGTTCAACCAAGTCTATTTATGAACCATTGTTAAAAATGGCGTTGAAATTTCGTTGGGTTATTGTTTCATTCTCAACGCTGTTAATGGGGTATAGCCTTTGGTTAGCAACAACGCTGGGTAGTGAATTTGTTCCACAGCTAAATGAAGGGGATATAACAGTCCAAGCGCTAAGAATACCTTCTACCGGCCTAGAGCAATCAGTAGAAATGCAAGAAGTACTTGAGCAACGTATTAAAGCGTTTCCTGAAGTTGATAAAGTATTCTCGCGCATCGGCACATCAGAAGTAGCAACTGATCCAATGCCACCGAGTATTGCTGATATCTTTGTTATTTTAAAACCACGTAAAGAATGGGCCGAACCTTCAAAGCCAAAGAGTGAATTAGTTGAAGAAATGGAAGAAGTACTGAAAAACATTCCGGGCAACAACTATGAATTCACTCAGCCTATTCAAATGCGTTTCAATGAATTGATTTCTGGCGTTAGAGCTGATGTCGGCATCAAAATATTTGGTGATGACTTAGATCGATTATTACTTACCGCAAAAGATATTCTAAATATTGTGAAAACCGTGGACGGTGCTGCTGATGCCCGAATGGAACAGGTCACAGGTGTTCCATCTTTATCAGTAATTCCTAAACGAGAAGCGCTTGGTCGATACGGTTTGAGCGTTTCAGAACTGCAAGACTGGGTTGCTACTGCAATTGGTGGAGAATCTGCGGGGATCATTTATGAAGGAGACAGACGATTTGAGTTAGTTGTTCGCCTACCAGAGCAAACAAGAACAGATATCAATGGCTTGAANCCTGCCGCTTCCACTTGAGGGTGGTAACTATGTGCCACTTGAAGAAGTTGCAGAGCTTAAATCAGAGTCTTTACCTGCTCAAATTAGCCGTGAGAACGGAAAAAGAAGAGTTGTGGTTACCGTCAATGTTCGTGGCAGAGATTTAGGCGGCTTTGTAAAAGAAGTGAAAGCTAAAATTAATCAGGAAGGAGAAATCCCAGCAGGATACTGGCTTGATTATGGTGGAACGTTTGAACAACTAGAGTCAGCGAGTAAAAGATTAAGCTTAGTTGTGCCGATCACATTAGTTGTAATCTTAGGTATTTTGGTTATCGCATTTGGTTCATTAAAAGATGCATTAATCATTTTCAGTGGCGTGCCTTTAGCATTAACTGGGGGCGTATTTTCACTTTATTTAAGAGACATGCCCTTATCAATTTCGGCAGGTGTCGGCTTCATAGCATTGTCAGGTGTCGCCGTATTAAATGGCTTGGTTATGTTGGCTTTTATTCGAGATCTTTGGCATGAAAAAGGCGACCTTTACGTAGCGATCATTGAAGGTGCCATCATTCGTTTAAGACCTATTTTAATGACGGCACTGGTTGCTAGTTTAGGTTTTATTCCAATGGCGCTAAACACTGGAATTGGTGCAGAAGTACAACGACCACTAGCAACAGTCGTTATCGGCGGTATTGTATCTTCTACCATTTTAACTTTGTTTGTATTACCTGTTTTATATCAATGGGCGCATGGCTCTGAGAGTAACAAACAGTAATCTGACGAAATTTAAAGCCCAAAAAGCAGCTTAATTAATAGGTTATGCCTAATTAAGCTGCTTTTTATATTGTATGCCCAACATTTTATTGATAAAGCTTACTGCGCTTCATCCCGACAATTTTCATTTAAAAACTCAAACTCTATCGTTGTATGCGATAAATGATAGGAAGATAATTTAGCTGCAACTTCTTGTTTAAGCCTAATTAATTCTTTAACGTCAAAGTTGTCACTCAGCTCAAGGTGTGCTGTTAAAACGTGACTTTCACCATCTAGTGACCAAAAGTGCATGTGGTGGATACCATTAACTTCAGGAAATTCCATTAGTGATAGTTTAATACGCTTTTGAGTCTCTTTATCGGGTGCAGCTTGAAGAAATAAAACGAGTGTTGATTTCAGGTTTTTGAAAACATTAAACAAGATGAACAGCGTGAACCCTATTGATAAAAGGGGATCTAATATCGGCAGTTCAGCGAACAACAGTACGATAGAGACTATAAGAACGGCAACCCATCCAAGTACATCTTCAAGAAGGTGCCATGTCAGCACTTTCTCATTTAATGTTTCACCCGCTTTTAATTTTAATACCGCATATCCGTTAACGGCAACGCCGAGTATCGCTAGCCCTAACATCCCCTCGACTACAGGCATTTCAGGATTGGACAGCCTTGGAATTGCTTCAAATAAAATCCAAATTGAGCCAATGATTAAAACAATACTGTTTATCAATGCGCCAAAGAGAGTAAGTCTACGATAACCATAACTAAACTTATCTGATGCTTCTTTATTTGAAAAACGACTTAAAATCCACGCAAAACCTATTGAAAGACTATCACCAAGATCGTGAACTGCATCTGCCATTATCGCAGTACTGTTAGTGAGCCAACCACCTATAAATTCGATAATAGTAAATGTCACATTCAGAAAAAATGCCCAACCAATACGATCATCTTTAGAATGCTGATGACTGTGACTATGGTTGTGCATTTTGTACCTCCAGTGCTTTTGTATTTCTAATTTTTGATACATTCATATTAATCAAATGGCGAATCACACCTTGATACATCCAACGTTTTACTCCCGACAAATTAGTACCCTTTTCAAGATAAAACTCATCAGGGGAATCATAAAGCCCAAAGTCGTCATGAATACCTTCTTTTTGAATATAGGTATCTTGGCCGCACCAATTTGTGTTTGGTGAAGAGAAACACTTTGTTGCAACACCATAGACACAAAAGTCATCTTTTACTTGGTCAAATTTCTCCTGTAGAGAGCTTAAGTATTGCTCATCCAATATAAAGCCCTCTAAGTTTATCCAGCGTCCATCGAAATAAACTTCTACCCAACTATGAATGATGTATTTAGGTGCTAACCAAAATACATAGCTAGGTATAGCCCCTTTTTGTAGTTGCTGGTCTATGGTAAACCCATGAAATCGGCATTGGATACCTAGTCCACGCAATAGCGCCATTAACAGATTACCCTTAGTATTACATTGCCCATAACCATCTGCTAGTACATCGCTTGCTGCTATATCATCACTCTTGTTATAGCCAAACATTATTTCATCTTTCACAAATTGGTATGCTGCTCCAATTTTGTTGAAATCGTCTAAGCTTTGCCATCCTCGCTGATCGATCAGGGATTGGATATCTTTGTGTTCAAAATTAACGATATTCGTATTGTTTAAATATTTCTCGGTCATTTTTTATATATCCTTTTCGTTGCATACTTATACTACAGACTCTATAGTAACTATAGAATCAAATGTCTGGGGGAAATTGATGAAAATAGGCGAATTGTCTAAAAAATCGGGCTGTTCTATACAAACAATTAGATATTATGAAAGAGAAGGATTACTGTTAAATCCAAACCGTTCAGAAGGTAATTTCAGGCTGTATGATAGTAAAGCACTTAAACAATTGGAGTTCGTAAAACATTGTCGCAGCCTAGATATATCACTCAATGATATTAAACGTCTTATCGAATTAAAAAATAAGCCAGAAGAAAGCTGCTCTAGCGTTAATGCATTAATTGATCAGCAACTTGCACTAGTGAATAAACGCATGAAAGAATTAAGGGCGCTTAAAGCTGAATTACAACAGATGGCTAGTGCTTGTGGTTCGAACAATACTATTGAAGCATGCGGGATCATTAAGTCACTAGATAGTTAACTCTGTTAGAGGCATACGGGCAGAATATAGAACATTAATCGACTATTGCATGTCCTAAATGTGGACAGATAAAAACGGAAGAAATGCTGACAAATTCATGTCAGCGGTATCACAAGTATGAGTCACACAAGGTTTTGCCAAACTATTGAATGGTGACTGGTGTGTTTACTTCTCATATGGAACAGCAAAATTCCGCCAATTCTAGAACGACAAAATTAGTTGCAGCCGTTAATGCACTAGAGTGTTTAAATTGAAGTTTATTATTGACTCTTCAACGTCTGCTTTACACTCTGAATTTTCGTTAATAACTCAAAAGCTAACTTCCGCTTTTGGCTAAGTGAAGTCATAAGGTATTCATTGATGCTAATGTCCGCAATGTCGGAGGAGCTGCCGTTAGCAAATAGCATCAAATTATCGTAATATAACTGATTGAGTCTCAGATATTATGATTAAAAAATCATACTTTCATAAAAAGAGAGATTGGCGGCATCCCTTTAAAACCTTTCAGTCTAAAATGAGATCAATCTCAATCATTATGCACAGTCACAAATACTCCACATAGGTTGATCATGGCAGTGGCAAACGGATTATCATTTTTGGTATTGAGAGAGCCGTCGATAATATTCAAACAAGCACCTTTCTTATGGATGCTTTCAATTGCCTCAAGAATAGATTTTAACGACCGTCCCAAACGGTCGAGGCGAGTAACAATAACTTCATCACCTTCCCTGATAAAGTCGATGAGTTCCTAAAGCTTTTCTTCATTTCGAATCGAAGCACCAGACTGTTTGCCTTGGAATATTTTTTCACAGCCCTGAGCGTCCAACTTGGACAGTTGAACATTTAAATCTTGTTCTTTAGTTGAAACTCTTGCAAAACCAACTTTCATATATACGAAACCTGTAACTTTCGCACACCTTAACAATTAAATGAACGAAAGTATATTAAATAAATTTCGTACATGAACGTAATAAAAAATAGAAATTCGTACACTACGGATAGAAAATGAATGACAATTCTAACTATAAAGTGACTTAATTATTTCACACGCTTCACTTGTACACGAGCTTGCCATTTGTTGAAGCTCAGCTTGTAGTGCTTTGAGTTCTCCCATTAGATTGTTAACTAAAGCCAATTTAGCCTGTGTCTATCATAAGTTCAAAACTTAAACTTTAGATATAAGCTGAAATTGAGTCAATCGTATTACAAATACTCTTATTGATACTGGCTCATTACTTGCACTTTTTCGAGAACATGACCACATGTAGAGAATAATAGGCTAACAGTGGGAAATATTTACACTATCAATGTAAGGATTACTTATGAAATACTCAAGATTTGCTGCAATGATCATCACCTCAACCATTGCTATGTTTGTCATGATGTATCTCAACACTTACGCAGTATCACATATATGGTTTAGTGAAACGCGTATCTATATGGCGTTGTATATGGGAGCAGGTATGGCAATGATCATGCTGGCCTTTATGCTTGGCATGTACAGTAACAAGAAGCTCAACATGGCTATTTTTCTATTGGCGACAATACTGTTTGCCATATGTCTTTATCTTGTTCGCTCTCAAAGCACAATTTCTGACACTGCTTACATGAAAGCGATGATTCCTCATCACTCCATTGCTATTCTTACTAGTGAGCATTCAACTTTGGAGGATGTACGCGTGCGTGAATTGGCAAATGGTATTATTAAAGCCCAACGAAAAGAAATAAAAGAAATGGAATGGCTGATTAAAGATATTTCTGAAAATGGAAAGGTCAGCTCACAAGCTCAGGCTGAGCAACGACCGCTCCCAAAGTTTGAAGGCACACTGAACAAAGGAGACTAAGATGACTAAGACAGCTACCCTGTACAGAATGGTCACTGACGAACATATCTGCCCCTATGGTTTAAGGTCGAAAGATTTGCTGGAGAGGCAAGGGTATGATGTAGAAGATCATAAGCTCACGTCAAGACAACAAGCTGATGACTTCAAAGCTAAGCATGATGTCAAAACTACGCCACAAACCTTTATTGAAGGAAAGCGTGTCGGAGGATACGATGACTTAAGAGAGTATTTTGGTAAAGATGAAGCAGGTCAAACTGGCACAACCTACACGCCCGTTGTAGCCATTTTCTCGATAGCTGCACTTCTTGCTGTCGCATCTCAACATTTTGCTTCCGGCTCATTTATCTCCATCAGAACACTGATGCTATTTATAGCTTTTTCAATGACGCTCTTAGCGGTGCAAAAACTGAAAGACCTATACAGTTTCACAAATTCGTTTATTACTTATGATTTACTAGCGATGAGATGGATAAGATATGGTTATATTTATCCCTTCATTGAAGCATATGCAGGTATTGGTATGGTTGCCCAACTACAGCCTCTCGCAGTGGCACCATTTTCATTGTTTATCGGCACAGTTGGAGCAATTTCAGTTTTCAAAGCCGTTTACATCGACAAACGCCAGTTAAAGTGTGCCTGTGTAGGCGGCGATAGCAGTGTGCCACTTGGATTTGTATCGCTATCTGAAAACTTATTTATGATCGCGGGAGCATTGATTATGCTGCTGATGTAAAGGTATAGCTCTATTCGGCGGCCCCTTAACTGTTAAGATTAGACCTAGGATGCCAGCCCACACCTTTCTAATTCATATGTAACATTTTTTCTGTCGTACTGGCATCAAGATAACCAGAACTGAGCAAACAATCTCAAAGGTTGTACAAAATAACACTAAAGTTTTTTCATTAAGTTTTATTGTTATGCTCTTGTGGTGGCTTTCGCCACCACTTTATTAGTTTTCAAGTTCCACCATATCTTTCGCTGCAATGTCACCAGACACTAGCTTTACAGTTGCGAAATGATCATTCACAATTTTAGTAATTTGTACCGTTCCTACCTTTTCGATAGTGTAGGGATCTTCACCTTCACTCAATACTATTCTTTCATGGAATCTAATAACACTGTATTTTTGCCCAACCTCTGCGCCATGCTTAGCACCAATACAGATTAGAGTTCGATTATCAGAACTTTCTACTACCTGACCTCTCATCATGTATTTATGATAAAAAGTGGTATTGGAACAACCCACTAAATATAAACCGAATGTAAGCAATAAAAGAGCTTTTATATAGGGTGTTTTCATCACTGTTACCTCATTTGACTAACTAATTATCTATACACTTTTTTATGAATTCATTTGTTTTTCCGGCCAGCCCCCGAAGGTGCTTGATGACAACTCCAAGGCTTATGAACAGAGTTATCTTTGATGTTCTGATCAACAAATTTATAGTAACTTTCTTTAGTATGTGTCCACCAATCATCATGAACATCTGCGCCATACTTACGGATTACCTCCTCAATCCCATCAAGGCTTACGTTTGCGGCATCATAGGCAAGGTGTATTTCACCTTCTTTGATGTTGTAACTAACTTCATCTATACCAAAAAGCTGATCTATTTCTTTTACTAACTCGTCACAGCTTTCTTCTGTGACATTGCTAAGCTTTAGGTTTCGAACAACTAAATTTTGCTCTTTAACGCCAACTCTATGATTTAAATCGCTCATAATTTTTCTCCTAATGTTTGTGTGAATGCTGTTGATTGCTATCTTTCATTTCTTCCATTTTACGGTTCATCTGCGGCATCATGTTCCCCATCATTTCTAAATGATGTTCAGCCATCTTGATTTGTTGATGCATTGGCATTTCTTCCATGTTTTTGTGCATGGATTGCATCATCTTCATCATTGAACGGTGATGTTCAACCATCATCTGCTGTTGCTTTTCAGGATCTTTTTCAGTTTTAATGGCATGGACTTCCTTTTTCATTTCCATCATCTTTTTGTGCATTTCTCCCATGTTCTCATGTGGTATTGCCATGCCTTGATGCATATCAGCTTTGTTCGCACCTTCATGCTTATGCTCATTGTTTTGGGCAAATGAGCTAGTGGTTATAAGTAGTGAACTAATAAATAAAATTGATTTAGTTAACGTTTTCATGATTTTTACCTTCTACACTTTTATTAAAATTTGGGATCCAACTTGGTGTCGATTCCATATACCTGTGGTACTCCGAACCAAACTCAGCAATCGCTTGTGCTTCTTCGCGTTTCGCTAGCTTGACGTAAACAACGACTAAGATCGGAAACATCGCAAGTGTTGGGATTGTCGGCCACTGCAATAAAAAGCCGAACATGATTAGAATGAAAGCTACATACTGTGGGTGGCGACACCTTGCATACCATCCAGTTGTAGCCAATTGATGATGTTTTTGCGCGTGATGCAATACATTCCATGCTGAAGACAACATAAAGAAACCTGCAACAATTAACACCATACTCACTATATGAAATGGGTCCCAATGGGCATCACCTTGAAATCCAAAGAAAGTATGTAATAAATGCCCATTTTCATGCGCAAAGAAATTTACTTCTGGATAGGTCTCCGTCAGCCACCCCGACAGAAAATAGATAGTTAAAGGAAAGCCATACATTTCAGTAAATAGGGCAACAATAAAGGCAGAGAACGCGCTTAGACTTCTCCAATCAGTTGATGTTTTTGGTTTGACAAAACTAAAGGCAAAAAAGATAAAAATTGCTGAGTTCAGTATCACCATTGACCATAAGCCATAATCATATGTTTCATTCATCACTGCTCTCCTTTTTATGTGATTCCTTACGTGCCTTTTCTAACCCTTGTATGTAGCCATCGCGATAGGCTGCATTTTTATCCGTGAGTTCTTGAAAGCTCTCTTCCTTTTTTTCATCAGGCGCATGTGAATGATCGTGACCATGTTTACCATGACTGCCATGCATAAATACGTGCATCAAGGGGCATAGCAATAAAATCAAGTAGGGAAGAAATTGCAGCATATGTTGACCATGCTCAAGCACTAAGAAGTAGGTCACTGCGGCAATAAGTGCCAGTGCAGCCCAGCCTGTAGGTGTTGACCAAAAATTAGGGTGTTGATTTTTCATATTGCCCTCCTAAACGACTTTTAAGACACCGCGATACATTTGCATCTGACAGTGAAACTCATGCTCTCCCGGTGATAAGTTCAATAGGGTAATTTGAGTAATTTCATTTAATTTAAGCTGTTCGCTTATATCCAATGAAGGAATAAGCATTGTTTCAGCGCAGGGGGATTGATCTTTGCGCATAAACTTCAGAGTGACAGGTTGGCTAGCAGACACCTGAATTGAGGATGGGGAATACACACCATCCCTCACTTCAATGAGTACTTCATTACCTTGAACGATTGTTTTATTGGGTTTATATAGCCAAAACCACCAAACAATCAGCGCGATTAACATTAAGCCTAATAAGTTAATAACCATCATTGTGATTCTCCTTAATGCTCTTTTGCTTTAAAAAAGCGAAGTCGATTTGCATTTGACACTACAGTCAATGACGAAAACGCCATTGCAGCACCTGCAATTACAGGGCTAAGCAGAATGCCAAAGAAGGGATATAGAACCCCCGCAGCAAAAGGAATCCCGGCTACGTTATAGACAAACGCGCCAAACAAGTTTTGTTTGATATTTCGTAAAGTAGCTTTGCTTACCGCTATGGCATCAGCAAGGCCATGAAGTGAACCACGCATTAGGGTAATGTCAGCACTTTCGATAGCTACATCAGTCCCTGTGCCTATGGCGAAGCCAACATCGGCTAACGCTAGCGCAGGAGCATCGTTGATGCCATCTCCTGTCATACCAACAATTTCGCCGCCTTCTTGTAGCTCTTTCACCTTGTTGGCTTTATCTTCTGGCAGCACTTCAGCAAGAAACTCACTAATACCCACTTTTTTAGCTACGGCGGNGGCAGCGGTTTCCTTGTTATCACCCGTTAACATGATGACGCGTATACCATTAGCCTGAAGCCGTTTGATAGCAGAGATTGAGTCTGACTTGATAGGATCTGCAACAGCAATGATTGCTGCAAGTTCACCATCTACAGCAAAGTACATAGGTGTTTTGGCTTCTTTGGCTAAAGACTGTGCTTGTTCAACAAAGCCTGTGAGGTCTATGCCTTTTAACTTCATTAGTTTATCGTTTCCGAAAAGCAGGGCTTTGTTGTTGCAGCTTGCTTCTACACCAAAACCCGTAATGGCGTTAAAGGCTTCAATTTTTAGTAACTCAATATCCTGATCTAACGCACTTTCAACAATCGCTTGCGCTAAAGGATGCTCTGAGCCGCTTTCTAAACTTGCTGCAAGCTGTAGTACGTCTTTTTCGTCAGTAGCTTTTGCTAAAATAATATCGGTTACCTTAGGTGCCCCTTCAGTAATAGTGCCCGTTTTATCTAAAATCATGGCAGTGATTTTAGAGGCGGTTTGCAGTGCCTCACCGTTGCGAATAAGCACTCCGGCTTCTGCTGCTTTTCCTACTCCCACCATGACAGACATGGGTGTTGCCAAGCCTAAAGCACACGGGCAGGCAATAATAAGCACAGTAGTTGCTGAAACGATGGCAAAAGCAATGGCTGGCTCAGGTCCAAAGTTAAGCCATGCTAGCGCACTTAACACAGAGGTGATCATCACGACAGGTACGAAAAAAGCTGAAATAACATCGGCCAAACGGCCAATCGGCGGTTTCGAATTTTGTGCTCGTTTCACCATATTGATGATCTGTGCAAGCGCCGTGTCTTTACCAACGCGTGTGGCTCTAAATAAAATCATGCCTGATTTGTTCAAAGTACCTGCGACAACCTCATCTTCTTCAGCTTTTTCAGCAGGCATAGGTTCGCCTGTCAGCATGGACTCATCAATAGAGGTGTGTCCTTCCAATACCACGCCATCGACGGGAATTTTTTCACCCGGTTTTACCTTCACAATATCGTTAAATAAAACCTGCTCAATACCTATCTGAACTTCTTTGTTGTCACGAACCACGGTTGCTGTTTTGGCTTGCAAGCCGATAAGACGTTTAATGGCCTCAGAGGTTTTACCTCTGGCTTTGATTTCTAATGCTAAACCTAAATCAATTAAGCCAATGATCATGGCGGTAGCTTCAAAATAAACATGCCGTGCCATCAATGGAACAGCGTCAGGTGCAAACACGACAACCATCGAATACAACCAAGCCGTGCCTGTTCCTAAAGCAATTAGGGTGTCCATATTGGCTGAATGATTTTTGAAGCTCTTCCATGCTCCTACATAGAAATGCTTGCCTGAAAAATACATAACACCAAAAGTTAAAATGCCTACAACCAACCAAGAAATTCGTTCAAGGTTTGTTTCAACCGTCATTTCTCCAACTACAATGCTGTAGATCATCAAAGGAACGCCGAGTGAAAGGGCAATAAACGTATCGCGCATTAGCTTTTTGTAATATGCAAAATCCGCAGCCTCTTTCTCATCAAGCGCATCTGTTGCTGAGCTATCATCAATTGGCTTCGCGTTATACCCCACTGACTCAACAGCTTTGATCAACTCTTTTGTTTTAGCTGTCCCATAAACTGTTACTGTCCTATCAGCAAAATTCATTTCCGCACTGACGACTCCAAGAGTTGCCTTCAACGCCCCTTCAATTTTGCCTACACAGCTAGCACACCCAGCACCTTCAATGATAAGCTGTTGGTTATGTGATACTTTCTCCAACGTATTCTCCTTACTTTTACACGAAGAGGATTGAGCTTTTGCCTGACAGCAACAGCCTGATTCAGTTTTTATATTTGTGTTAGTAGCCACCCTTTTTCCTCCTATGCTTTTTTAATTTGCTCAAAGTTTTCGATGAGATG
Source organism: Pseudoalteromonas sp. TB25 (assembly GCF_000497995.1). Lineage (NCBI taxonomy): Bacteria > Pseudomonadati > Pseudomonadota > Gammaproteobacteria > Alteromonadales > Pseudoalteromonadaceae > Pseudoalteromonas > Pseudoalteromonas sp. TB25. The sequence continues at coordinate 28,687 of NZ_AUTI01000415.1, read as the reverse complement.
ACAAACCATGTTTGCAGTCGGTGCTTTGTCTTCCATTTCTTCCCATCGAGAAAGCGCAGAAGACATTTTTCCTCGAAGTGCCAACATTGCTTGAAACTGCTTTTCTGTTTCTTCAAGCCGCTCTTTGATCAGGCTTCTGACTAATGGGCACGCACTTTTACCATCTTCAGATTCATTAATAATTTCCTTGATATCTGCAACGGAAAAACCAAGGTTTCTGGCACTTAAAATGAATTTAAGTCTCGATACTTCTTTATTCGAGTATGACTTGTAGCCGTTCACTGACTTAGCAGGTTTTAACAATCCTAATCTGGTGTAATAGCGCACCGTATCAGCAGTCGTTCCAAGGCTTTTTGCCAGCTCCGCAACTTTCATATTCACTCCTCAGTTTTTTAGCTAAGTTTGTACTCTCATCTTCAGCTTAGACCTGTGTCTAAGACACAGGTCAAGTACTAATTCTAGTGAATAAGCTAAAAACTAATTTTTTGGTAAAAGAGAAATCTCGGTCAAAATCGACAGCATTAAGTACTGTAAATAGCAATAGTTTGAGCATGTTCATCATGCCTCCAAAAAATATTGTGCTAATTGTTCAAAACGGTTGGTAATTTAAACCAATCAGTAAATCGTTTTATTTTTGATGGGACTGGCGAAAAAAAGGCGCACTGATCCCGTGATTAGCCAATAATTGGTGGACGATAAAGTAAGAGATGGATACCAGATTTTGGTAGGGGTATACGCTGTAGAATTAGCTCAGAATGAATATTGCAAATACCTTCGTCTTGCGCTTCCACAAGATAGGCATTTAAATGAAAGCTTGTACAAAAACCGCCTTCACAACAAACACAATCACCAGCTTTACATTTTTCACAGTCTTCATCACCATGACGGTTTTTAGAATCTTGCGAATTTTCAGTGTGATAGTGACTATTGTCATTCATTGATTGATGATGCATATTTTTGCTTGGTTGTATAATATGCGTGTCGGAAGATCCATTTTGATGTTCTTCACAATTCATTGGTTTAGCAATAGCAAAGCCATGCTGCGTAAGCAACAGAGTAATTACCACTATTTTAAACCACTTGAAAAGTCCAAACATTTTAATTCCTTATTTATCACCTACAATATTAGCCACTTTATAAAAATAATTTTATGATCTTGATCAACCTTTGAACTAAAACCTAAACTTTTTACTTTTTACTTTTTACTTTTTACTTTTTACTTTTTTAAACAGCTTTAACTTCACAAGTATAAAAGGGGTGTCTAATTTATACTCATGAGATTGAAGCCAAGCATGAGCACCATTAAAAGAAATAAAAACCCTACGCTCATAACTAGGTATTGAGTAATGGATCATTTTTCCAATTGTTCAGCTTTAAGCGCAGTACTTTGCAACAATCGGTTCTATCCCGGGCACATCCAATTCCCGTTCATCAAAAGTGATAAAATGGCCTATTGTACGTCTTTCAATGGCGATGTTTTTTGCCTTGACTCTTTAACCTTAACCATTCGCCAACTTTACTTCTTAGCTGATATTCCACCTTGATAGGTATACACCAGACTGGCACCGATTGAAAACAAGAAGTAGCTTACTATTACTGCTCTTAGTTCTTTCCAAAAAAACTATTAGCTAGGCCTTTCCTAACATAACTAAAATGGTTTAAATCCCAAAAAACGAAAGCTACCATCAATATAGTTGCGGTAGCTCTCATCAAGTCAATATAGTATTTCTTCATATCAGAGCCAGAACTTGATACCTGCAACAAAAGCAGTATCACGAGTACTTTGCCCATTTAACTTCGCAAAGTCGGCTGTATTACCAAATTTATTTGTCCACTCAACGCCAACATAGGGAGCAAACTGGCGGGNAAGCCACTACCAAGGTTATTTTGGACGTCATCCTTACCGTAAAGCGTCAACTCTGCTCGTGGTTGAACAATTAACTTTTGAGTAAGTAATAGCTCATACTCAGCTTCGATCGAAAATGCACTATTACCTTGCTCTCCTAAATACGCAGTCATATCAATTTCAAACCAGTAGGGGGCTAGACCTTGTAAACCAAAAGCTAGCCATTTGCGGTTTTCACCTTCGTTATTGTAATCAAGTCGAATACCGACTTGTGTATCCCAATAAGCAGATATTGCGTGGCCCCATAGAAAATCTGTTTGGTTCTCCTCTAAATTACCTTCGCTAAAATCTCCTTCAGTTTTGATGACTAATCTATCAAAAGTAGTGCCATACCATGCCTGAAAGTCAAAAACACCTGCGTTTGTTTGCTCATTATATTCAAGACGATCCCCTAGTAGCGCGTAAAATGAATGCTCATCTGCCAAAGTCAGTCGTTTGTCGCTACTGAGTGCATAAGGACCTTCAGTCAAAGTTGTACCTGCTGCATAAGCATGGGGGTCTCTAGCATCTTTAGGTGCATCTCCACCTTGTGCTTGCATTTTAGAATCACCCATCTCAGTCATCTCATCTTTTGCAGATACAGATACACTTATAAGGGGCAAACCTATTAATAATAGTCTTAACGTATTGGTTAGTATTAATTTTTTCATGATACAACTACCTCTCTAAACATACCTGCATCCATGTGGAATAATAAATGGCAATGCCATGCCCAGCGACCTACGTCATGAGGTGTTGTTAAAAAACTAATTCTTTGCGCTGGTTGTACAGGGATAGTATGGCGACGAACCTGTACATCACCTTTTTCATTCTCCAAATCGCTCCACATACCATGCAGGTGCATGGGATGTGTCATCATTGTATCGTTTTGTAAAATAACTCTTAAACGTTGATTATGCTTCATGTGAACTGGCGTGCTTTTTCCAAATTCCAAGCCATCAAATGACCAGCTATAACGCTCCATGTTTCCAGTTAAATGTAATTCAATTTCAGCCTCTGGCTCTTGCTGGTTTGTAATTCCCTCAAGAGAATGTAAATCTGCAAGTGTTAAAACACGGCGTCCATTTTTACGTAAACCTATACCGGGATCATCAAGGTTTGTTCTAGGCATATCAACACGCATATCAACAGAAGCTCCATACTCTGTTTTTGCATGACGCACTTTAGTGCTAGCAACAGCTAATGGGTTTTTAGTCATTCCATGTTTACTATGATCCATTGCCATCGCTCCATGACCCATTGCACTATGATCCATTTTATTAGAATTCATGCCCGACATGTCTGCCATACCTGCCATCGCGGAATGCTCACCACCTTGGGCCATATTCCCCATCATATCTGTCATCGTTAACCATTCAACGGGATCTAGAGCAGGTACTGGTGCATCAATATTAGGTGCCATTGATAAAGTACCTTTAGCATAACCTGAGCGATCCATGCTTTGTGCAAAAATCGTATATGCATCATTTTTTGGCTCGACAAGTACATCATAAGTTTCACCGGGACCAAATCTAAATTCATCTACTGTCACAGGTTCAACATTTTGTCCATCAGCTTGTACAACTGTTAACTTCAGCTCAGGTATTCTTACATCAAAAAACGTATTGCTAGAACCGTTAATAAATCTAAGCCTAACCTTTTCGCCAGCTTTAAACATTCCACGCCAGTTTGTCAAAGGCGCACAACCATTCATTAAAAAAGTCATTGCAGATGCTGATAAGTCTGCAAGATCTGTAGGGTTCATTCTCATTTTATTCCACATTTCCCGGCGTTGTAGCGCATTTGAAACGCTGCTATTTGAAATGTCATCAAAAAACTCTGGAACAGTAGGTTGATTAAAGTTAAATACATCGCTCTGTACTTTTAACTTGCGGAACAAATCCATTGGGTCATCATCAGTCCAATCAGACAATTGGATAACATGCTCATTGTCAGCACTAATAATATCCTTTTCTCTTGGCTCAATAATTAATGCGCCGTACATACCTGTCATTTCTTGAAAGCCACTGTGTGAGTGATACCAATATGTGCCGCTTTGTTGCAGCTTAAATTTATAAACAAAGGTTTCACCCGGCATTATACCTTTAAAGCTAATACCCGGTACGCCATCCATTTGATACGGAAGAATGATCCCATGCCAATGAATTGAACTCGGCACTGATAATTTATTAGTTACCCTGATAGTAACGTCATCACCTTCTCTGAGGCGCAAGGTAGGAGCTGGTATTGAGCCATTGATTGTTGTAGCCATTCTTACAACACCTGTGAAGTTTACGGGTGACTCATCTATCACCAGATCTATTATTTCTCCACTTAGTTCGGGCACAGTACCTGTTATTGTTCCAGCCACTAAAGATGAAGCAGCATGAAGAATGCTTGGAAAAGCAGCTAATATACCGCCAGCAGCTAAACCTTGTACAAAGCGTCTACGCGGTGTAGAAATTTGATGTAATGGATCTTTAATTCTCATTTTACTCTCCGAGGTTTGACCAATAAATTAGTGTGACCAATGAATGTGCTTAATTTTCCATTCACCGTTTTGCTTTTCGAGAACCATTGTTTCCATCCCTTGATAATCACGTTCTTCACCATTGTAAGTACCTTTAGTTTGACTACGCGAGGCAGAGATAGCTGTATTTCCAAGTATCGTCACTTGATGTTCAAGTGTGTCGCTCTTCATCGCTGCTAAATACTTCATATCCGACAACATATGATGATGAGCATATTCATCAGCGCTCCTTTCAACGCGGCCTCCCTCGAAAATGGTGACATCATCCGCTAACTGCGCTCTAGCCTGTTTTTGATTGCCAGTTTCAAGTGCTTGATGAAATGCCAAAACAACTTTTGCGGCTGGTGTATCTACACCTTTAAACAATCCTTTGTCTTTATTCTTATCACCATGAGCGTTTGCTGCGAAACTAAACGTCATTAATAAAACGAGTAGGATATTTATTGTTTTCATTTTCATTTTCTCTTTTAGGTTTTAATTTGCAGGGCCAACAACACTAGTAAGCCCAGCCGTTACAGATAAAATGGCAAAAGCTACTACCATTTCTATCGAGATAGATTTAGATAAAGCCTCTCTGCCTTGACTATTTTTAAGTTGTGGAACGAGTATTAGTTTATGTTTAGCAGCAAGTGCCAAAATAGACACTACAAGGGCCAATTTAAACAACAGTGTTTGTCCGTAACTTGAGCTTATTAGTGCATCAAGACTTCCGACCAATTGAATCACGAGCCAGAGGCCTGCTACCAACAATAGGCTCAATGTAAAACTTGCTTGTTTGCCAAAGCTTTCCATCAGCAAATGAAGTTCTGCATAACTTAGCTGATGGCAAGCCTGTTTTAGTGGCAATAACGCCCCAAACCACCATGCCATAACGAGCACATGCAAAATAAGCAAGCCTTTTTCAATTGTGCCTAACTCAGAAATATGACCCAGTAACGTGAATGAGTATGCAAGGATTAATAAACTCAACATTAAAGCGCTTTGTTTTAAGTACGAGTTCACAGCGAGTTTGAACCTTAAAGCTAAAGCGATTATTGCGGTAACTAGCCCAAGCGCTCGAAGCAAAGCTCCAGTGCCGACAGAGGAGTCCCACATAATAGCCAATATATCAGCGTCTATCGCCCCCTGAATTCCCTCTTCTGCCATTGCACCAGTACTGGCAAAGAACCAAGTAATATTAGCGATCAAAGCCATAACTATATAAGTTCTTGTCCACGTTAAATTCGCTATTACAGCATTAGTATGAGATTCATTATTCTCAAATATTTGCCTGAAAAATGTATAACCAGCAATACAGGCAAAGCCGACGTAAAATACAATTTTTGACAGTACAATGACTGTATTCCAGATATACATTTCCATATCAATCACACCGCCTATTTTAGTGAACCATAAAGCCGAAGCTATGTTTCATTTTATGACCATCGTTACCTAAGAAGGTTACATCCACAGCATAGTTTGCAGGAGCTAATTTAGGTAGTTTCCATGTAAATTTGCTAGTAGCGACTTTAGAAGGCTCGAATCCAAATTTAAATTCTTCGCCTTGTTTATTGGCCAATGAAACTTTTACAACCCGTACCTCTTTGGTGAACACCAAAGTTAACTCTTCTGGAGGATTCATTAGCATTGCATTATCAGCAGGCACACTTTTTTCAAGATGCACATGCGCAAATACCGCACTACTAAAAACGACACTGATTACGGTTAAAAATTTAATTAATGTTTTCATATATACCTCTATTTATTTAATGGATTAACGACTAAATTTATCTTTGAAAATTTGATTACTTGGAATCCCAGCATCTGTAATTATTTTTTCCACTTCACTCATCATTGCTTCTGGACCGCACAAGTAAAACTCAGCCAAAAGCAGTTCTGATTTTTGGTTCATATACGGCAGAAGTACTTTTTGAACATAGCCTGAGTGCCCTTGCCATTCTTCTGAAGGATTAGAAAGAGTAGGAATATAAGAGAAGTTTTTATGCTTCTCACTCAGTGACTTCAATTCATTATGGTATAGCAAGTCATCTTCAGTTCGCGCACCATAGATAAGAGTCAAACCACTTTTATCTTTATGCTTTTTCAACTGTTCAAAAATAATAGACCTCAGTGGTGCAAGTCCTGAACCCGCACCAATAAACACGCGACTAACTTTTTTATTTGAAGTGGCATAAAAATCAGAAAAAGGGCCTTTTGCAGTTATCGTTTCACCTACTTGGAGTGAACCTAAATAACTTGAACCTATTCCTGCTTTAAAACCATTCTTTGCGGTCTGCCAACGGATATTAAACATTAACTCATCAGACTCCTCGTCAAAGTTAACTAATGAGTAGTGGCGAGTTACACCGTTATGAGAAAATTTTCCATGATAGTAGCTATCCCAGTATTTTTCATAGCACTCTGGCATATCATCTGGACGTAAGCTATTCATCCCTGCTGGCACATCAAATTGCATATATGCACCAGCTTTAAATGCCAACTGTTTGCCTGATTTCAGCTTAAATTTCACTTCCTTGATAAAAGGAGTAATGAAATTAGTCGCAACCACAACTAGCTCATGATTTTCAATATTGCGATCAGTATTAACTTCAATCGAACTAATTTCAGAGAACCTATGCTGACATCCAAGCCGATAACCTTCCTTAAGTTGCTCCTGAGATAAATGTTCCTGTTCAGATAGTGTGATAGGTAATTTAGTTGAACTTAAGAACACGCATTTGCCACAAGTACCGCCACCACCGCAACCTGAAGGAAGGTATACATGTGAACTAGCTAGCCCTTCTAGTACAGTTGAGCGACCAACTGCTGAGATGTCAGTAATAGTATTTTCATTGGAAAACGTCACTGCCACTTTTTGCCTGTTAGTGCCCCAACCTAGCTTCAGTAAACCACTTCGATACTGTTGTATCAGCCAAGTAACACCAGTAATTGAAAGGAATAGCGTTGCAAAAGCAAATGCAATGATCAACCAATGGTTAAATCCTCCAGAATTGCCATAGTCCATAAAGTGAAGCTTCATCATCAGATCTTTCAATCTGAAATCATCATTGGCATGGCGAAGTACTTGACCTGTAATACTATCTAAATAAATAGTTGTATTGTTCTCATCCTCAACGGCAACTTGCCACATAGGATTTTGCTGCCTTACGTGATCAGAAAACGGAGGTTGAGATAACACTGGAGTAGTTAACTTACCCTGTCCTGAGTAGGAGTTTTTTGCCAAAGTTAGTACTTGTTCTTCAGACAAATTAAATGGCTTTCCTGTTACAGCATCAAATAGCTTTGAGTGGCGTTCTTGATAGCTATGCTGCCCCTTATCGAACACAAAATGATAGTAAGGCTGATGTAAAACCCATATAAGGTTTACTTCCTGCGGAGCATTACTAGTAATGTCTTTAATAGGGAATAGGTCAAAGCCTGTAATGCTACCTTCATGATGAGAATGAACTCTAAGTTCATTACCACTGGCTTTACTGTGATCCATCAAATTGAAGTAAAGGCCCGTTCCCAACCAAATAAGCAGTTGTAAACCAACAAATAAAGAAAGCCACTTGTGTATCGTTGTATTTAACTTAAATAGTCGCATCAAATGACTCCCTTTTTATTTGGGGAAAGCACTCGGTAATAAGTCAATACTGCGCCAGTAATTGCTCCCATTAGACCTAGAGTTGCGACCAAGAACAAAAACCAGTTAGATACGTTTTCTCCATCATAGTAATCCATAATGTGGAACCGCCACATCCAATCAAACAATCGCCAGTAATCATGACGCTTGGCAACAAGTGATCCTGTTTGTTGACTTATATAAAATGTCGGTGTGGAGAATTGCTCAAACGTCACTCTCCAAACAGGTAAATGCCTTGGGGACAACTCAGCAGGCAAGTTTGTCGCTGACTTAATCAACCTTACGCTGTCGATTTGATGATTCAGCGCATAATGGTATTGTGCGATTTCTTTAGCCTTGATTTCATCTACAAGTGCCTGAACAGCTCCAGTTTTAGCATCTATTGCTACTTTTCCATTTTCTCCATTAATAAAAGAATACAAAGGACGGCCCATACTTTGAGTAAGTGTAACTTGGCTAGCTTTAGGATAATCCGCAGCTAGCTTTACAATGGAGTAATCCATACTTGCTAAATCTATTTTGGCTTCCTCACTCTTAGCCAAGGTTTCGCCGTGTATATAGTGAATATCCATAGTCACCATATACACGCCTGTAATAGACCAGAAGAGGAATTGTATTCCGACAAATGCCATTAGCCATTTGTGATATTTTCTAGCCGTGCTAAGCATTACTTTTTAGCTCCGCCTTAGAAAGCTCCTTGTTAAAGGCGTTTAATTCTGGCTTTTTAACGATTGAGTAAATTACTGGGAGCACAATAAGAGTGAGTAGCACAGCACTTGTCATTCCGCCTACCATAGGTGCAGCAATACGACTCATAATCTCCGAACCTGTTCCTGTACCATATAAAATGGGCATCAAGCCGATAATGATTGTTGCAACTGTCATCATTACTGGACGAACTCGTAAGCCTGCACCGTGCAATAATGCATCTTGATATGCATCATCAGAGATAGGTTCAGCTCGCTCTTCAGCTTTTTCCTTAAGCTCAGCAAGTGCCTGATTGAGATAGACCAACATTATCACACCAATCTCAACCGCTACCCCAGCTAGAGCAATAAAGCCCACGCCAACAGCCACAGAGAAGTTAAACCCTTCCAGATACATCAACCATAAGCCACCAATCATCGCCATCGGCAAGGTAACGATAATGATAGCCACCTCACTAAACGCTCTGAAGTTTAAGTAAAGTAGAATAACAATAATGGCGAGTGTTAAAGGCAATACATAGGTGAGCTTTTCTTTCGCTCTTTCCATATATTCGTATTGCCCAGCCCAAGTAATTGAATAACCTGCTGGTAGTTTTAGATTATTAGCCAAGTGTATTTTTGCACTTTCAACATAAGTACCTACGTCAACACCGTCTATATCGATAAACGTCCAGCCATTTAAACGAGCATTTTCACTCTTAATTCCCGGCGGACCGTTCTCAACTCGAATATCTGCGACATCACCTAGTGCAATGCGTTGACCACTTGGTGTTACAACAGGTAATCGTGATAGCTGCTCAGGAGAGTCTCGATAGTCTTGCGGATAACGTAAGTTAACAGGGTAACGCTCTTGACCTTCTACCGTTTGGGTAACGTTCATACCACCAATAGCTGTAGAAACCACTTGTTGAACATCCTCGATGTTTAACCCAAAGCGACTTGCCTTATCGCGTGAAATATCAACCTTGATATATCGTCCACCTGCAACTCGCTCTGAGTAAACTGATGCTGTGCCTGTAACTTCGGGTAAAATTTGCTCTATTTGTTGGCCGATTTCCTGAATCACATCAAGCTCTGGTCCGGCGACTTTAATACCCACAGGCGTTTTTATGCCTGTTGCTAACATGTCGATTCGGGTCTTGATTGGCATAACCCAAGCATTCGTTAAGCCCGGAAACTTAACCAATTTATCAAACTCAGCTTTTAACGATTCAGTAGTCACACCCTCTCGCCACTGCTCTCGTGGCTTCAATTGAATAAAGGTTTCAATCATGGTTAAAGGTGCAGGATCGGTTGCAGTTTCAGCTCTTCCTACTTTACCAAATACAGTTTCAACTTCTGGCACAGTGCGAATAAGCTTGTCTGTTTGCTGCAATAACTCCCTTGCTTTACCAATTGAAATACCGGGATAGGTAGTAGGCATATACATGAGATCGCCTTCATCCAATGGCGGAATGAATTCACTACCAATTTTATCGACAGGCCAAAAGCCAACGATAGTCACTAATATTGCTGCTACTATTGTCGATTTTGGAAACTTCATGACTTGCTTTAAAACAGGCATGTAGATAGCAATCAATAATCGGTTTAACGGGTTTTTCTTTTCAGAAACAACTTTGCCTCGAATAAAGTAGCCCATCAAAACAGGCACCAATGTGATCGCCAAACCTGCTGATGCCNTAGGCGAGCGGAGAGAACATTCTTCCTTCTTGCGCTTCCAAGATAAATACAGGTAAGAATGAGACTGTAATGATCAGTAAGCTAAAAAATAGTGCAGGGCCTACTTCACTCGCAGCCTTAGCAACAATTTGCCAGCGATTTTCATCTGTTAGTGGTGTTTTCTCCATATGCTTGTGCATATTTTCAATCATCACTATTGCACCATCAGTCATCGCACCAATCGCAATAGCGATACCGCCTAAAGACATAATGTTGGCATTGATGCCTTGCATATACATGATAATGAACGACACCAAGATACCTAATGGCAGAGTAACAACTGCCACAATAGATGAGCGAAGATGAAATAGGAAAGCCACACAGACAATAGCAACGACTGCAAGCTCCTCTAGCAACTTGCTCCAAAGATTATCAACAGCACGATCTATTAACTTCGATCTGTCATAAACAGGGACAATCTCCACCCCCTCTGGTAGAGAAGATTTAAGCGATTCAAGTTTTTCTTTTACCCCGTTTATGGTTTGTTGAGCGTTTTCACCAAAGCGCATAACGACAACACCACCAACAACTTCGCCTTCACCATTAAGCTCTGCGATACCACGGCGCATTTGAGGCCCTAAATTAACGGTAGCAACATCACCAATACGCAATGGCGTGCCTTGTTCGTTAATACCAAGTGGGATTTTCTCTATATCACTAACTGATTGAATATACCCCGTTGCGGTAACCATATATTCAGCTTCAGCCATTTCCACAACGGATGCGCCAGTTTCTTTGTTCCCTTTTTGTAAGGCTATTTGTATTAAACTTAGAGGAATATCGTAAGCTCTCAATTTATCAGGATCTACTTGCACTTGATACTGCTTAACCATACCACCAACGGCGGCAACTTCGGACACGCCCGGAACAGTTTGTAGTTCATACTTTAAGAACCAGTCTTGAATGCTTCTTAATTGGCTTAGATCATGGTTTCCAGACTTATCTGTTAAAGCGTAAATGTATACCCAACCCACACCTGTTGCATCAGGTCCTAATTGAGGTTTTGCCGAATCAGGCAGGCTTGATGCTACTTGGCTTAAGTATTCAAGTACTCTGCTTCTAGCCCAATACAAATCAGTATCGTCATCAAAAATAATGTAGACGTAGGAATCACCAAAAAATGAGTAACCACGAACAGTTTGCGCCCCCGGCACTGATAACATCGCTGTAGTAAGAGGAAATGTCACTTGATCCTGCACTACTTGTGGTGCCTGTCCCGGATAGCTCGTCTTAATTATCACCTGCACATCAGAAAGATCGGGGAGTGCATCTACTGGTGTTTTTTGTAATGAATACAAACCACCAAACGCGATAATTAAGGTAATCAACAAAACAAAGAAACGATTGCCGATAGACCATCTAATAATTGATTCAATCATTATTTTTCTCCCACTTAATGATTAGAATGATCAACAGCAGCTTTATTTTCCTTGCCGTGTTGTTCATCTGATTCAAGAGAAATGTCAGTGATAACTAAGTCATCTCTAACCTCAAAAGTGAAAGTGACATTATCACCGACATTGAAATCAACCATTTCTATATTGTCCGCGACGATAAAATCCATCGTCGCAGCAGGTCTATCCCATTTCTCTATTGGGCCTCTGCTAATATTTAGAATCCGTGTATCAATATCAATCGCATTAATCAAACCAGATACTGTTGCTGATGATACTTCAGGCTCACTCATGATATGAATTCCAGTAATTTCATATCCACCGTCTTCGGTTTTGCTCACTTCAAAGTGCAAAGATTGACCTGACTTTAATGAGTCAATATCGACTTTTTCAGCCACAGTAAAATCCATAACCATTTCAGGCCAATCCCAAGCTTCAGCAGGGCCATGTGAAATATTAACCATGCGGTGCCCTGCCATAACACTATTAACATCCCCTTGCATCCAAACAGAGTTAGGCACTTCATCATGAGTCATTCGTTTAAAGTCAGAGCTTTTACTTGATTCAGAATCAATCAAGAATTGGGCAGATGTCACCACAACGTCATCTTCATTTAAGCCGTCTAATATTTCGATGCTGTCGATATCAACCCGGCCAATAGTCACTTCAATAGATTTAAATTGCCCATCACCTAACGCAAGTACTACTCTGTCCTGTTTACCTGTTCTAATAACGGCTTCTTTAGGCACGAGGATGGTGCTATCAGCTTGATTAGCGTGAATAGAGACTTGTGCAAACATATTTGGTTTTAATTGATAGTCTGTGTTATCAAATTTCAATCTCACTCGGAGTGTGCGTGTTTTACTGTTCAATGTTGGATAAACATAATCAACGACACCAGCCCAGTCCTCACCGGGTAAATAATCCAGTGTCATTGATACAGGAAGTCCTTTTTTAATTAAGGCTGCGTCACGTTCAAACACTTCTGCTTCAACCCAAACTTGATCTAGCTGGCCAATGCTTAATAAGGTGTTTCCCGGCTTTACATAAAAACCTTCTCTAACCTTCAAACCATCGACAACACCTGCTTGTGGTGAATAAAAGGTAACTGTTTGCTGAACCTTTCGTGTCTTTTCTAGCTTTTGAACAAAGTCTGCTGAAAGCTGTAACGCTTTTAGGCGATCTTTGGCTGCTGAAATTAAAGAACTATTGTTGCGCTTTAACGCTATTAACAGCTCTTCCTGAGCATTAACTAACTGAGGAGAATATAGTGTATAAAGAGGCTGCCCTTTCTCTACAGGGTTACCTGCTGCTTTGATGTAAAGTTTTTCAATCCAGCCATCAACCCGTGGGTGGATATGAATTAGCTTATCTTCATCATATTGAACATAACCTACCGTTGAGATTTCAGTATGCATATTTTTCAGTTCAACAGGTGCAGTGCGAACCCCAAGGTTATTCACTACATGAGGCGCAATTTTTACTGCTCCGGGGCCAAAGTCATCACCAGATGATTCTTCCTCATACACAGGTATTAAATCCATCCCCATAGGCGACTTACCGGGCTTGTCCCGGCGGTAATTAGAATCCATCGGTGCAACCCAATACAGAGGCTTTTTTTCTCCTGATGTTGCTTCATTACTATTACTGTTTGAGCCAGTACCTTGATATAAACTCAATGCTCCAGCACCAAGTGCTGCCCCAATGATGATGGCAATAATTGTTTTTGTATTCGTTGACATTATTTTTCTCCAAATTGCTGACTGGATAAGTGCTGATTAGTTTTGTGTGAAGTTTGCATCGACTTATGTTCAGCATTTGAGTTAGATTGAGAATGCGCAAAGAAATAGTTGATACGAGCAACTGTTTTAAGTGCGTCAACATCAATTCTTAAGGCTGATATTCTGGCATTTAATTCTGCGATTCTTGCTCGAACAACTTCGGCAAAATCGCCATCATCATTTGTGTAGGCTGTCAATGACGCTTCTGCTTGGTCATGAGTTTGTTTAAGGAGTTGTTCTTGATAGATAGATTATCTATCTGATAAGCGTTTAAGCTGTCTTAGTTCTTTTTCTAAAACACTGATCATTTGCTTTGTCAGTAATAGTTTCTCGGTTTTAATAGTCTCTGAATCTGCAATAGAAGCTGCAACTTGCTTATCTTGTCTGTTCTCGGTAAACAAGGGTAAATCAAACGTTACCCCAACAGAAAATAAATCAGCTCGGCTATCACCAGAGGGCATATTGTCGCGATAGGCATAACTAGCATTAACACCCCATTCCGGCTCATATTGCTGTTTGGCTAACTCAATTCCTTTTTCTGAAGCTTTGCGTTTTATATCAATTGCAAGTATGGCTGGGTGATTCGAAAGCTCCTGAGCCAATAGATTTCTTGAGTAATTAGATGCTTTTAGGACTGTTGGATTATTCAATTGAATCGAAGGCAATTCTTTTGAGACGCTAAACTCTAATGGTTGCGCGTCAAAGTTGAATGATTCATTCAAACGATCCGCATCGTAAATATGAAGCCACTCATTGAGACGAGCGATTGTCGTTTCTAGTTTCTGCTTTTGCGAAGTTAATCTGTCATCTAACTGCACGATTTCCAACTGAGCACGAATAACATCTTGCTGTCTAGTTTTACCAACAACGTTTGAATAGCTAGCTTTAGCCACTTCCGCCATCTGCTCAAAGAGAGACCAATCATCTTCAATCAATTTAATAGTTTGTTGGGCTAAGTAAGCATCTAACCAAAGTTGTGACACTTGGCTTTTCAACTTAGCTTTACGATCCTCTCGTAACAGTGGAAATTTCGTGGACTCAATTTGTAACTGGTCTTTCTTGATCTCTAGACTGTCGCCTCTCGGAAACATTTGAGAGACGCCAACCTTTAGCTGAGTCATTCCTTCCTGATCTAAATCCCAAGTATCTGTTGGTAAATTCATTATCCCTAGCGATACTTTCGGATCAGGCAAAGTACCTGAAGCAATACTTCTATTTTCAACTGCACTTTGTTTCAATCGGCTACCATGAAGCCAAGGATCATTTTGCTGAGCTAAGGTGATAGCTTGTTCAAGCGGCACTACTTTCTCAGCTTGAGCTGAGAATACAGATAAGCCGAGTATTAATGCAGTTGAAAGTGAAGTAAGGTTTGAAGAGTTCAATTTCATTAGAATTGCTCCTCGTATGTCTTAACTTTTGCATAGACTTTGCTCGTTCCATCTTTAAATAGAATTAACACGTTGTATGGCATAAAGCGGTCATCGACTTCCATACCGGGAGAGCCAACTGGCATTGCTGGAACTGAAAGCCCAATCGCATTGGGATGTTCTTCTGATAAGAACTGCTGAATAAATTTAGCAGGTATATGACCTTCAAAGGCAAATCCATTTCTACTCACTGCCGTGTGGCATGAACGGTAATTAGGTTTGATACCATACTTAGTTTTGATGTTGCCGATGTTTCGGAAATCTTTGGAATGCGCAACGATCCCTTTGTCTTCAATATGAGTTATCCATTTTTTACAACACCCACAAGTAGGGGTTTTATAAACGATTAACTCCAAAGGTGTTACGTCGTTATTGTGTGCATGGTTATGTTCGTTGGCGTTTGCAAACGCAGGTGAAAGCAGCATTACTACTGCTATTTTTAAATACTTATTGATCATTTTTGCCCCCAGACATCGCTGGAAAATATCTATAGCGCTACGACGCTATATTGACTAACAGAAAAATTAATTACATGTGCGAGAAATTTGGACGCACTAATCCTGTATTAGGCAAAAATTGGTGGACGATAAAGGGAAGTGGAAATTGAATGAGGTTGTTTAGATTGCAGAGCAGCTACAGATTCACTGAATATTTGAATATCTGTCGAATCAATACTGGAATTTAGGACTGTCGTAGATGAGCAAGCATTTGCAGGACAAATACATTCAACGTCACAACAATCTTCTGATTGACCATTACTGCTTTTATTCATATCACCATGATCCATGTTCATGTTCATGTTCATGTGTGATTCGTGAGAACCTGATGACATTTCGCAAGGCATAGCAGAATACGCAAATGCTTGCCCTACAAAGGCAACCAGCATAAGCGTCATTACTAAGACTTTTGAAAATGCTTTAGACATAAAATTCTCTTACAAATATACATCTCTAATACTAATGCAAATTTTTGACTAAGTCAATTGATGCTGTATAAACATTTATGAATATTTGATTATCGTCAAATTTTTCAAAGAGGTAAGTGACAAATAATAATCTCATCAGACTTCTTATCTTCGCTATTCAATGGCTTTTATTTTGAGACTTAAGTTGCTCTCTCATTTCTAAAACTCGATCTGCCGAATAAGCTCCTGCTCTCATAACAACCAGTTCAACAAATGAAATATCAATTAACTTATGGTCAGCATCAATCACATAACAACTCCCACTATGTGTGTATATTTCTAACTTATCCTCATCAGCAGATTTGCTAACAATCTTTGAAGTCACGATTTGCTGAAATGGCCGAAACCTGAATGTTTCATCTTCAATAACCCCCCCTGATAAAAACTCGCCAAGAAATATTTTTTCAAATTCTTTATAGTCGTAAACAGATACTATGTAGGCATCCTTTAAATATATTCTATCCAACGTATTCCCTTACTAATAACTAGCCGGGAGCATATCTCGCAGCTCTAATAACTCATTAGGAGAATACATACACTCATGCATTAAATTAAACTCAAATGCATTTACATCAAACTCTTTAGATTCAGCATCTAAGATATAAAAGTCAACACCAAAGCACTTACTTTCTAGACCATTGATTTCCAAAACCTTTATCGTGAATAAAGCATCTCCTTCTTTACCATTTTCATTTTCGTCAGCAAATGTGCCGTAAAGCACCCGTTCAACTTTTTCCTCTGTATCAGATTGAATTGAGATAAGTTTTGCGTTGGTTAGTTTTACTCTAGGTCTCATGCTTGAACTCCTTTCATATCTTCTACAGAAAAAGGACGAAAAAAACTTAGATATTTAACCCCATCAACTTTAAGCAAATTGTTGTCAGCATCAAAATGTGACAGAACACTAGATTGATACAACGAAATGTATTTTTCATAATCGATTGTGTTAAAAAAGTTGGTATCAACGCGCCTCGCATAAAAAACAAGATCTTGCTGTTCGATACGAACAATGAACTTCTGATCGCCATCTAGATTTTTGACTCGTAGACATAAATCAGGTTTGTGCCAATCAGATACAAAGGAAGGAATCAATGGGAAGCCATATACCAAATAGCGCATACCTTCGATTTTGAAGGTTGTTGGATTGAACTGAGCCTTATTTACTTTGCCGCTACTGAATAATTCAAGTGTCAACACCAGCCAGTGCACATGCTTAGAAAATGTATTTCCTTCAGAAATACAGCCTTCAAACTCACCATTATGGTTTACATGATTGATGTACATGTATTTTCTAATGTCATCCAAGGAAAGCTTTTCAAACGGAAACTTGCAAGCGATTAGCCTGAAATAACAACCATGAACTTTTAAATCTGCATATTGAACTATCAACGGATCATCAAAGGCATCAAAGTATGGTCGCCACTCTAAGCGGAAGTCTGCACCTGTATTTACAATAAACTTGGCATTTTCAGGCAACCCTAAAACTTGGTATATCACTGAAACTAACTCTAATGTTTCGATATCTACCAGCATCAGGCTTTCAATACGGTTTGCCATTGACTCAATTTCTTTATGAAGCGATTCAATAATTTCTTGATCATCGTATTCGTTGATCATTAAATATTTCAGGGAATCGTGCTTTAGAATTGAGTCCAGCTTTTTCTTTTCAAATACTTCAGAGAGATATTTATGGGTATCAGAAAAATGAGGGCAGTTATAAACACCTCTAGCCCACAGGCCTTGGGCGTAAAGATCAGGAAACTCTAATAACTCAGCAAACTCTTTTGCTTGTTTATTGAGCTTATTCTTTAATTGATAAAGTGAGATCACTTAGTTCTCCAAACAACTTTCCAATAAACAATGGCCTACCAACACATTGCTTTATTTATTGTTCAAATAACCAAATTTTTACGGATGCTCCGCTTCACTGTTCACGTTTTTCAAGGCGAAAAACATGTGTAGGCGTAGGCTGTCCGCACAACCTTTCACTCATAATATCGCTAAATTTTTAAATGGCAACTTACGGATTTGTACAAAATCAGTCAGAAATTTTGGCTTTGAACTCATCAAAGCTAAGTCCGAAAAGGGATATGACTAATTCTTCATTTATATTGGAACCGGGAAATTTTTTTTCAAAATTTCCAATGATGCTATCTAGGTGGCTAGCTAATATTTTTACTAAAAATATTTCCGAGTTTGGTGAGAGAGCAGACAGTGCTATCAATGGGTTGTCAAAGGATTCAGCTTTTATTTTTACTAGTAAATCGCTGTAACTGTTACAGTCATACAGACAAATAGCTAGGGCTTCTTGGGCTTGTCCAAGGGGAATAGTTAATAATTTAGATAATCGTTTTGCCTGCCTTTTTATATTTACTAGCAGGTCTTCTTTATTAAAAGACATCAATACACCAAAAAACGGCAACGCTAGGCCACGCACCTATGTCACTCAGTTTTTGTGAATATTTAATCTTTTAGTTCAGAGTAAATCCATTTCGTCCTGTTTTCGTGGGAACGGGCTTCTCTGAAAAGCCACTGCAAAAAGCAGTGGCTATTGTCGCAATATTATAAGGAAATGTGAATTGTAGTTTGATGCCTACATGTTCTTTTCAGTGAATTCAGCCAAGCTACTACGCTCTACTTCATCAAATATCAATACTGAGCCTTTTTCATAGTTTCTATACACGTTAACAGCCGCGCTAGCACCTGAAGATGCGGGTGTGACAAACTTATCATCAATCTGGGCTAAGTTGCCCAACACGATTGTGCGACAATTTTTGCCACCACGGCTTAACATGCCCTTAATTTGCGCTCTAGTCATGTTTTGAGCTTCATCAATGATTAAAACAGCATCGTCTATTGAACGACCTCGGAAGTAAGCCATACTAGTAAATTCTATATTGGCTTTTTCGATCACATGCTCAACAGTTGCACTAATATTACCTTCATTGTTATCACCTGAATGCATTGATATAAGCGCATCTGTTATACCTGCTAATAACGGCATTGATTTCTCTGTCAGGTCACCGGGTAAAAACCCCGGATCATCGTCCATAAAGTCTCTGGAGCGCACCACAACGATTTTTTTGTACTTTTTTAACTCCAATACTTGATGCAGCGCCGAAGCAACTGCTAAAAAAGTTTTTCCGGAGCCAGCAGGGCCAAGGATGATATTTAAGTCATAATATGGATCTGTTAATTGGCTTAAAGCTACTGCCTGACGCTGATTTTTAGGCAAAATGCCCCATACTTTTTCTTGTTTACGAGGCAATAACTTTGTGAATACCTCAGTATCTGTTACTTCTGAAATTCGCCCAATGTGTCCAGCTTCATCGTACCAATACATGTTTGGCTGAACTTCATCATTAAATAGACTTATTGGGAAAGTATAAACTTCTCCTGAAACCTTGAAGTCTTTGTCTGATTTAATTCGATCAAAAAGATCTCCTTTAAAGGCTTGTACCCCTGTGTATAAAAGATCAATATCTGATATTTGATTATCTACGGCAACGTCTTCTGCCATGACCCCTACGGTTCGAGCTTTCAAGCGCATATTAATGTCACGGCTAACAATTACTACGTCTTTATCTAAGTCCTTCTGAAGATACAGTGCATAGTTAATTATTCTATTGTCAGCGTCACTTCCAATACCGTGCTTTAACTCTTTAGCCATATCGAGCTGGGTATCAATTCCAATAAACAGTTTTCCTCGTTTAGCTGTTTCAGTAGAAGGCAGTGGAATACCAGCTTCCATCTCTTCTGCACTGTGCCCATTTATTATATCTTCAAGCATACGAATACATACACGAGCATCAGCACTAACCGATTTGTTAGTTCTTTCTTTTAAGTTATCTAATTCTTCTAGAACTGTTAGACAGATGTAAATATCATCTTGATATGACAGGATACTTTTTGGATCATGAACCAACGCAGACGTGTCAAGAACACGAGGGTTTCGGTTTTCAACAGAGCTTTTCATGACGCAGCCCTCCAAAAGTTTGCATCGTTGCTAGAATGCGTGTTGTACTTACATCCCAAATAACAAATACTCTGTAAAGATTGGCTATTGTGGGAATGCTTAAAGTCGTTACAAAAATCCATGTTTAGAGAAATTCTTTTTACTTTTTCTACAGGCCAATAAAAACAAGGGGGTAAAAACTTTAAAATCTTTCCAATTCGGGGTTGTAAAATTACCACTGCATTTTGAATGCTACGCCCGCGCATAAAGTTAACCGATTTAAACTGTACATTAGCCTTCTCCATTATGTAATTTCGACTCGATATTGGATTTTCGTCGCCTTTGTGCAATACCTCCAGCGTATCAGTGATAGCTGCAAGCCATGGCGCCATTTTTTCCTCCTCCGTGCCTGGTAAAA
This sequence comes from Pseudoalteromonas sp. TB25, assembly GCF_000497995.1. Taxonomy (NCBI): domain Bacteria; kingdom Pseudomonadati; phylum Pseudomonadota; class Gammaproteobacteria; order Alteromonadales; family Pseudoalteromonadaceae; genus Pseudoalteromonas; species Pseudoalteromonas sp. TB25. Next base: position 8,282 of record NZ_AUTI01000415.1, on the reverse strand, counting down.
AGCCTATAGACTCTGCTATTTCTGGCGTATTACGGGTAACTATTACTTTATCGTAAATACCTTTTTCGATGACCATTTCAAGGGCGCTGGCAAGTGCTAACAAGGTTTTACCACACCCTGCAGGTCCTGTTAAAATAACAAGCTCAATACTTGTATCCAATAGTGCATCTAATGCCATCCCTTGATAAATATTTTTGGGCTTAACGCCCCATGCTTGTTGATGCATTAAACGCTCAACACCAATATCTTTTAGCGTTATGTGCTCGTCATCGTACGATTTAACACGCGCCGCAAACTGATCCCCTCCATCAAGTAAATATTCATTACAAAATACATCAGGTATTAAGTTTTTAGGCACATGATGAAACGTATCTCGTCCGTGTTGCTGCGTATTACACTCCCCTACATGGTCCCAAAAATCACCTTCAATTTTTTTATAACCACTAGTGAGTAAGCTGATATCGTCAATAAGTTGGTCGGTGCGGTAATCCTCAACATATTTAAGTCCGGCGCCTTTGGCTTTTAAACGCATGTTTATATCTTTTGTAACAAGTATTACTTTTGAATCACTGTGCTGCTTTTGTAAGTACACGGCGCAATTGATAATACGATGGTCGTTTTCGTTACCAGGCAAACCAGAAATGGAGTCGACAAATAAATGGTCGTTTACAATAATGAGGGTACCGGCAGAGCTCGCTTTTGCCTTTTTGTTACTCGGCAGCGCCACGCCTTGTAGCATTTGTTCGGGCGTTGCATTTTTAAGAACTTCATCTAATCCACGAATAGCGACGCGCGCATCACGGCTTACGTCGTGTTTTCTGTCTTTTATATGGTCAAGTTCTTCAAGCACCGTCATCGGAATTACAACGTCATGCTCTTGAAAAGACAAATAAGCGAGTGGTTCGTGAAGTAGTACGTTGGTATCTAGCACATACATTTTACTTTCAAGGTTCGAAGCTTTTTCCATAGCACTTTCCTTACGTTTTATGATTTTTATGCTATACCAAAATAACTAAGTAAAACGGGCAAAACTTAAACCTGCAATACTTAATTGCTAAGGCATAATGTAAGTTTAGTCTATTTGTCATAAAAGTCCGTTTTATTACAAACTGTAATTAGTTTTGATTTACCTAAAAAAGAGTCATAGACAAGCTGTTTTAATAGTAATAATTAACACTTACAAAATTAATTAAAAGTGAGCCAAATAGCGCCTTGCAGTGGTGTTAGCTTACAGGTAACATAGCCGCCTTTTTCATCATAGACGAGACATACATGAATTTTTCCTTAGGTCAGCGTTGGATCAGTGATACAGAGTCAGATTTAGGATTAGGCACCGTTGTTGCCATTGAAGGCCGTCAGGTCAGCATATTATTTCCTGCCAGTGGTGAAAACCGTGTTTATTCTAGTGCAGAAGCACCTGTTACCCGTGTGGCATTTAATCCTGGCGATGTGATCAAAAGCGTTGAAGAATGGGAATTAGAAGTAGAGTCTATTGAAGTACAAGGCGAGTTACTTTGTTATCACGGCACCCGTGTTGATAATGGCGAAACAGCCAAGTTAAAAGAGACCTTTTTAGATCATTTTATTAAGTTTAATAAACCACAAGATCGTTTATTTGCAGGCCAAGTAGATCGTTTTGATCGTTACACACTTCGCTACCAAACGTGGTTACATAAATTTGAACGTGAGCAATCGCCTATTAAAGGCTTAATTGGTCAGCGTGCTAATCTTATTCCGCACCAGCTTTATATTGCCCAAGAAGTGGGTAAACGTTTTGCCCCACGCGTACTTTTATCAGATGAAGTAGGCCTTGGTAAAACAATTGAAGCGGGCATGATACTACATCAACAAATTATTAGTGGCCGTGCAAGCCGCGTACTTATTGTGGTGCCTGAAAACTTACAGCACCAATGGTTAGTAGAAATGCTACGCCGCTTTAACTTACGTTTTTCTATTTTTGATGAAGAGCGCTGCGACGAAGCGTTTGCAGATTCTCCAAACGTATTTGATACAGAGCAACTAGTACTTACCAGCCTTGAGTTTTTAACCAAGAAAAAACGTTGGTTTGAACAAGCAACGCTTGCTGATTGGGACCTTTTAGTAATAGATGAAGCCCATCACCTAAGTATCAATAACGGCAAGCCAAGCTCTGAGTACCAACGTATGGCAGAGCTTAGCCAAGATATTCCGGGCCTTATTTTACTTACCGCAACGCCTGATCAACTTGGTCACAGCAGTCACTTTGCGCGTTTACAATTACTCGATCCGGATCGTTTTTACGACTACGACGTGTTTAAAGAAGAAGAAGCAAATTATAAAGACGTAGCGCAAGCTGCAAATCAATTACTGCAAGAGCAAGCTCTGGACGACGCAGCCAAAGCCACGCTAATTGAGCTATTAAAAGAAACCGACATTACTGATATTCTTGAAAAAGCACAGCAAGGTGATTTACCAGCGCGTAAAGAAATACTTAACATGCTACTCGATCGCCACGGCACAGGTCGTATATTATTCAGAAATAGCCGCAGCGGCATTGATGGCTACCCTAGTCGTAAATTACACGCCTACCCAATGGCATTGCCAAAGCAGTATAAAACGGCTATGTCGGTTCTTGGTAACATGGGCGGCATTCAAAACCCTGAACTAAGTGCACACCGAGCTCTGTTTCCTGAAAAAATATTTCAAGAATTTGAAGGCGAAAGCGCAAGCTGGGGTTTATTCGATCCACGTGTAGATTGGTTAATCGACACCCTTAAAACACTTAAGCGCGAAAAAGTACTGCTTATATGTGCTAAAGCTGAAACAGCTATCAGCCTTGAGCAAATACTGCGTGAACGTGAAGCAATTAAAGCGTCGGTATTTCACGAAGGCATGTCGATTATTGAGCGTGACCGCGCTGCTGCATTTTTTGCAGACGAGTACGATAATGCACAAATATTACTGTGTTCAGAAATTGGCTCAGAAGGTCGTAACTTCCAGTTCTCGCATCACTTAGTGTTGTTTGATTTACCACTAAACCCAGATTTGCTCGAGCAACGTATTGGTCGATTAGACCGTATAGGCCAAACACAAGATGTGAACATTCATGTGCCATATTTTGAAAACACCGCTCAAGAAGTACTGCTACGTTGGTATAACGAAGGTCTAGATGCATTCGAATCTACATCAACAACGGGGCAAATGCTTTATAAAGAGTTCCGTGATGACCTACTTGAATATATTTCTGCGCATAACTGCGATGAAGACGAACTCGATCCATTACTTGAGCAAGTAGCACAACAAAATGCGGTACTGCGTAAAAAAATGGAAAGCGGACGAGATCGTTTACTAGAGCTACATTCATCGGGTCAAGGTGCTGCCGACTCGCTTGTGACTGATATCGAAAAACTCGATAACCAGTTTGAATTGCCAAGCTACATGATCAACGTGTTTGACACATTTGGCGTAAGCCAAGAAGATAAAGGCGAAAACACCATTATCTTAAAGCCAACGGAACATATGTTAAATGCATCGTTCCCATCGCTTAAAGAAGACGGTATGACGGTTACCTTTGATCGCGACACTGCACTTTCGCAAGAAGATGTACACTTTATCAGCTGGGATCACCCTATGGTGCAAGGCACCATGGATATGATTTGTGACGACGACTTTGGTAGCGCATCAGTAGCATTACTTAAAAACAAAAAGTTACCGCCTGGTACCTTTTTTGTTGAGCTTATTTTTGTTGCAGAAGCAATGGCACCAAAAGTATTACAAGTTGGTCGCTTTTTACCGCCTACACCAATTCGTATATTGCTCGATAAAGCAGGTAATAACCTAGGTGAAAACGTGGCATTTGAAGGCTTTAATCAGCAGTTATCAGCCGTAGGCCGCCAAACAGCAAGTAAGCTTGCAGGTGCACTACAAAGCGCTGTTCACCCAATGATCACTACCGCTAAAGATATGGCACAAGAAAAACTTGAAGTTATTCGCGCAGCGTCACTTGCTAAAATGCAAACATCACTCAGTGAAGAGCAAGAGCGACTTGTTGCCCTGAAGCAAATTAATCCGAATATTCGCCAAGAAGAAATTACCTTCTACGATAAGCAACGTAACGACCTAACTACGTATATTGAAAAAACTCAGTTACAACTTGATGCAATTCGCTTAATAGTGGTTTCACACTAAATATTTAGTTTTTAGTCTTTTGAGCCGACTCCAGAGTAAATTTAGAGTCGGCTATTAAGCTTAATTGATATAAATAGCTGTACCTTTTTAAACTTCATTTAAAAACCACGTGTTCTTATTTTACTATGAGCCAATTCTACCCTCTCTAGCTATATATTAAGTCCTTTGTTGGACTGTTGATTTTGCCCAACATAACCGTATCTAAAAACTCAAGCTGCACTGTATACAACTATTCTGTGAGATAGTTGATAGGTTTATTTTCCCTTGCATAAAGTTGTTTTTTTGTTAACCTACTCGCCTTCCATTTTAGTCTTTTTGAGGTGTTTATGGCGTTTCTATCTCGTTCGATATTGGCGTTATCCATGGCGCTCTCAAGCACTAGTGTCTTTGCTCAAGCCCAATGCGATGTTGAATTACGTCATGGTTTAATTATTACTGACGATGCAATTCGCATATTAGATAAAGGCCAAACTCGTGTCCAAATTAATAACAATAACCAACTGTTTATTCGCGGTTATTGGGTTGATTTAAGCGATGACGAAAGCAAAGTACTCGAACAGTTTAGTAATGGTATTCGCCATACAGTCCCCGAATTAGTAAACCTTGCTACCGATGGTGTTAACTTAGGCTTAAGCGCTATTGAACACGTAGTTGAAGGTATGTCAGACAAAGAACCTGAAGTACTTAAAACACAATTGCAGTATGTAGAGCGCGCGCTAATGGATAAGTTTAAGCGCGGAGATGACTTCTTTTTTATAGCCCCTCAATCACTTTCGCAAATAGATGATTTTTTCACTAAAGAGATCAGCCAGCAAATTCACTCTGCTGTTCATGGATCGTTAGGTGCTATTTTGGTATCACTTGGAGATGCGTTTAAATCGCGTGAAGGTAATATAGAAGATCGCATTAACGACATGGGGCAACGCATGGATATTATCTCAAGAGAAATTGATAAATCGCTACAAAAAAAGGCGCATCAATTAGAGCTTAAGGCTTCTGAGTATTGCGAATGTTTAAATGCACTCGATGTAACCGAGTCTCGCTTACAGGCAATAGTACCTGGTATGGCCGATTACGATTTAGTGCAAATAAAATCTTAGAGTACGTATTCGTTTTTAGAATAAAATAACACCGAGTATAAATATACTCGGTGTTTTGCTTTATGATTGATTGAATGATTGATTAAAACTAAGCGCTTCTACTTTTTATTCTAAATTGGTGAGCCCGGTGGGATTGGCAGCACTTTAAAGTTGTTTGGCCATTGCCCTTTAATTAAAAACTGATTTACTTGCTCAGCTAAATATTGCTTAAACGCACTCTCGCCAGTACTTGTATGGCTCAACATTGAGTTTTGGTTAAAGTCTTCACTTAACTTAACTAAGTAGTAACGTAGCTGCGCCTGTACTTCAGGGCTTGCACTATCGCTTGCTACTAAATCAGCCATGGCTTTTGCAGTTAAAAATTGCACGCGCTGAGTTATTTTACCTGTCATCGTATTAGGTGATGACGCGTTAAACACTTGGCCATATAGCTCCTCAAGTAACTCATCTAAACTATAAAAGTCATTACTACGTGCTTGCTGCTGCGCTAGGCGGTTTAAACGCTGTGCGTTTAATAAAAGCGACAAGCTGTGCTGCACTGCAACCTCGGGTAATGCCATTGCATCGAGCGTTAACCCTGTGCGCCCTACTATGCTCTCGCGCGACTTAGACTCGCCATACGCTTTTGGCGGAATTAGTGATAGTACCGATTCAGGAAGTAATAAGTTACTTGGCTTAAGCGTTGCAAAAATAGCGTTTACCGCTTCTTGCTGTGTTTTTTTATTAACGACTTGTGCGCCTTTTACGGGTGAATCACCACGTGTTTCGTATTCGTAATCAACACCGGCTATAAGTTTCACTGCAGCCTCAACCTGAAAACGGTGAAACAGATAAAGCGGAACTAGTTTTTCCTCTAATTGCGATAATGAGTCGCCCGTTTTAATATTATTAATACCAAACTGCGAAAGCGCTTTTTTACGTACGTCGAGTACTCGTAAAAGCTCCTGAGAAGGATTAGTGCCGTTATCCCATAGATGAGCTGTTGGATGTGCGCCACCTTTAGCACGAGCATCACTATCTGATATAAACTCAAGGCCTTTAGTTTTGTTCTCCTTTAAAATAGCAGCAAGTTCTGCGCTTTCATCTTGGTTAGTGAAATCGCTATAGCCATATTTAATTACTTGGGTATCCCACACGCCCATGCCTGTTGCATAGCCGCGCGTTACATCAAGCTTACCTTGTTCATTAAAACTAAGTAGCGGATGTGGGTAATCCATTACAGAAGCTCTATCACCTACCGATGCCGCAAAGTTATGAGCAATACCTAACGTGTGACCAATTTCATGCGCGCTTAATTGGCGAATCCGATCAAGCGCCATTGCTTGCAAGTTTTTAGCAACTTCATTGCCTTTTAAATAAGGAGCAGCGAGTGCTTCAGCTATTAAAATATCTTGGCGAACACGCAATGAGCCAAGTGTTACATGCCCTTTAAGTATTTCACCTGTACGCGGGTCAATTACAGAACTACCGTATGACCAACCACGCGTTGCACGGTGTACCCATTGAATGACGTTGTAACGAATATCCATAGGGTCGGCGCTACTTGGCAGCACTTTTACTATAAATGCATTTTTATATCCTGCAGCAGTAAATGCGTCGTTCCACCATTTCCCACCTTCAAGCAAAGCGCTTTTAACGGGCTCTGGTACGCCAGGATCAAGGTAATAAACAATTGGTTTAACAGGTTCACTAATAGGTAAACTTGAGTCTTTTTTAGTTAAACGATGGCGCGGTATATAACGCACGTACATAGAGTCACCAAGCGGCGCTGCGTAATCTTTATGTTCTATACTCCAAAAACCTGATTGCGGATTAAACTTACGAGGTGTGTAGTTATCATCTGGTAATTGAATAAGTGAATGATGCATATGAACAGTAAGCGCATAAGGGTCGACACTTACTTGGCGAACAAATTCACCTGGTTTTGTGCCCTTAAATGTAAGTACGGCTTCAAGCTCGGTGTTTTTTACAAATGCTTTTGAGCGATTCATATAAACGGCGCTACGTGATTCATCAAGGCTAAAGTTCCCTTGCTTACGTGCAGCAAGCTTGCGACTTACGCCATGTACATCACTTAATAAATAAGGCGTGTAATCAATAAGTGCTGTGGCTTTATCTTCTGCGACTACTTTAAAACCAGCAAGTATACTTGATGCAAACGCTTCTTTAATACTTTGCTGTTCGGCCTTGTTACTTGTGTTAGCACGATAGTAAGTATTTACAGCCCGCAGCATTACTTTGTCGCCAAAACGCTCAAACTGCACAAGGTGAGTATTACCAAGCTGACCTCTATCAAGGCCTATATCGTTAGAGCCGATACCGTAAGGCAAGCTTTGCTGCAGTAAAAATTGTTGTTCAAACTTATCAACTTTTAAATATACTTTTCCGTTTTGGGTGTCGTAAAAAAACGAATAATAGCCCGGAAAATGATTCATTTGCGTAGTAAATTCATCAATTGACTTAATTGCTGCGTGCGCTTGAGTTATGATAGAGCACAGCACAGTAAAGAATATGTAACTTAGTAGTGGTATTTTTTTCATAATCTTATCTTTGTTATTTGTGTTTTAAGTACGATTAGGTGGTCCCATTATAGGGTGCTATTTAAACAATACAGTTATTTAAGACGAATTTCAGCGCTCTAAGCTAATCTCTCTCACATTATGATTGGTTTTAACACGTTATCAGGAAAATAGAATGCGTAGACTCCCTCCAGTATTACTTGAAGATGGTTGTTCAAGAGAACTTTTATCATTAATTCGAACAGTTTTAGCGGCATGTAAAGAAATTTCGTTTCGCGTTGGTCAAGGCGCGCTTTCTGGCGTATTAGGCTCAACCCTTGATGAAAACATTCAAGGTGAAACTCAAAAAAAGCTCGATGTATTATCTAATCAGCTGTTAAAAGATATTTTACTGGAATCAGGTACGGTTAAAGCAATCGCCTCTGAAGAAGAAGACTACACAGTAGCAGGTAACCCAGACGCTAAATTTATAGTGGCATTTGATCCACTCGATGGC
>NZ_AUTI01000414.1:0-43512 GCF_000497995.1 Pseudoalteromonas sp. TB25 | reverse complement strand
TGAATCGCCCCGAGTTCATCGGAGACCAGTTTGTTTAAGTCAGGCCACTTTACCTGACTCGTTTAAATTATCATAGTAGTCTGTTTCATATTGAGCTGGTGAAATATACCCAATTGAAGATAATAAGCGTTGATTATTAAACCAATTGACCCACTCTAACGTTGCGTATTCAACAGCATCAACATTCTTCCACGGGCCATTTCTGCGAATAATCTCTGTTTTAAATAATCCATTTATTGTTTCAGCCAATGCATTGTCATAAGAGTCACCCACACTGCCTACAGACGCTTGAATTCCAGCTTCAGCAAGTCGCTCAGTGTATCGTATAGACAAATATTGGCTGCCTCTGTCGCTGTGGTGAATTAACCCTTCGGGGTTGCCACGATGCCAAATAGCTTGCTCTAACGCATCAAGAATAAGCTCTGTGTGCATTGTCGTTGATACACGCCAACCTACAATGTATCGTGAAAAAACATCTATCACGAAAGCGACATAAACAAACCCACTCCATGTGGCAACATAGGTGATGTCAGCTACCCAAAGTTGATTTGGCTGCTCAGCAGTAAATTGACGATTAACTAAATCAAGTGGCTTATCTTGTTGCTCGTCAGGTATCGTTGTCTTATGTGCTTTACCCCGACGAACACCTTGAATTCCCATAACTCGCATCAATCGTTCGACTGTACAGCGGGCGACTTGATGGTCGTCAAGCTGTAGCTGCTTCCATATTTTTCTTGCACCATAAACTGACATATTATCCTCCCACACTTCGCGAATGAGTATTATCAGCTCAGCATCACGCTTTTTGCGGTTAGACAGTCGCTCAGGCTCTCTTTGTATCTGTTTATGAGAATAATACGTTGATGGTGCAATCGGCAATTCCTTGCAAATTGACTCGACACCGTAATGCTCTCTGCAAGCATCAATAAAATCCACTATTACTTCTGTTTGCGGTCGAGCTCCGCTTGGGCGAAAAAAGCGGCAGCTTGCCTCAGGATATCATTCGTTCGCTTGAGCTCTTTATTCTCGCGCTCTAAGACGGCAAGGCGTTCTTCAGTTGATTGCGTATTAGAAGAGGGTTTAGACGGTTGAGCTTGAGATTTCTTGACCCATGCTCTAAGTGTTTCTGGGGTACATCCCAGTTTATCTGAAATCGATACTAGCGCAGCCCAAAGAGAAGGGTATTCATGCTGTTGTGTGGTAACAAGCCTAATTGCACGTTCACGAAATTCTGATGTATAGCGATTTGATTTTTTCATAGTTCCAGTTTCTCAAGTTATTGAGTCTCTGGCAAACACGGGGCGATTCAAACAGTTTGAAGATTTATTTATTGTATAGCGCCCCTTAGATAGAATATAAAACAAACTATTAAGCTTTGCTTGTAACCCCATAGTCGCAAAGGCATCAATTAAGCTTTTGCCTAGCTCTTGTTCTTGCAATAAGTATTTTAAGTCGCTTAGAGCTTCATTTAGTATTGCTTCTATTGCTAAAGCGCAAAGTAAAACAAAGGGCTCTCGCTTATCGCACAAAAATAGCTCATCGTCTTCGATTAAATCTAGCAAAGTTTTTGCAGCAGATATAAGTCGTTGCGATCTAACAATAGATATTTCTATTTGGTTTGACATTAATTGTTTACCTAAAAGTAATTCAACAGCTTCTTATTTCTGTCAGCCAATATGAGCAATAATCCTCACCATCATATATAGATGAGCTTAGTGCGGATTTATCTTTTGAACCTACTCTAGCATTACAGCTGAGGCTTATCTTCTTCATGCATGGAAGTAAGAAATAGCCTTCATATTCATTGAGCCGATTATTCTTTTTAGCTTTTTCTAAATCGTTTACACGACCATTTACTTGTTGTTTTAATTTGGAATATTTGACTGAGATAACATCCAAATTTATTTCTTTGTCATCAAATAGGCGCATTAACTCAGTAAATTGTATTTGCAGCTCAAAGATTTCTTTTTCCACTTCATTTTTCATCATTACATACACCTAAATACTATTAACTCTCAAGGGGGGAGCTGTAAAAATATACTTGCTCATATAACGAGGCATATTCTATTTTTAGTTGATATCTGGTAGTTAGTCTCTTCTCGATAGAGCTCATATCCATTCCAGGTAAAAAATGTAATTTAAGAATACATACTTTTTCATTTTGAGCTATGTAGCTCGTGGCAGATAAACTTGATGTATATATATTCTTAGTGTCTAACTCAGCTTTAAAATAATTACGAATATCACTATCAAGTTCAGGCCAAGAGATGCTTTTATCATTAACAATGAACTCAAATGATCTAACTTGTGCAGTACCTAGCCCTTTATTGATTATATCAAAACAAATGGAGCTATCGTCCGTATGAAGCCAGTCACTTAGCCTTGGTGCAACCGATAGTTTATTGTGTTTTTGTTGTGTTCTAATAGTCCAATAGGTAAGCCCAATAGCTAATAACGCTGTTATTGTTGTAATGAGCTGAACCAAAAGGTTTATATCCATTCTAACCTCTTAATTGTAAGTTAATTATTTTCACATATTTTAGTTAGTTTCATAAATTGCTGATTATTAACAATATCATTGTTTGCTTGCTCTATAAGATCTAGAACTTCTTTTAAGTGATAAAGGGATGAACGTGTCTCTTTTGGTATTATCAAATCACACAGGCTTAGAACCTCATTGGGAAATTGAGATGCTAATGGAATTGAATCTGAAGTATTGCGTGCAAATGAATTTAACCAATGATGTTGAACTTCCAATGGTGTTAAACACCACTCCATAGAGTGAAATAAGTTGGGAAAATAGCTACCAGACTTCTCTAATAAGTTAATCCATGCAGAAGTTTGTTCTTTAGTTCTGTATTTTCTCTCTCTGGGCCAAATACTCTCGATAATAGTAGTTACGTCTCTAAGACATTCATTAGAATTTTTTGCAAAGCCCTTACTCAAATAACGAATTACCGCTGCTCTTTCTTTTTCTCTCATATTTCTAAAGCAATTTTTAGCATCTGAAGCGTTTATTTTATCCTTACCTTTATATGAAGGTAAGGCAAGCTCAATTATTTTATGTGATGTGGCCTCTATGAGTCTCTGATCCCAAGCCCATTCATAAATTTTGGGGAATAGATGAGTAATCTTTGGCTTCAATAGGACGCTTACTTCGACAGATGGTAATTTATTTGCAATCACACCACTCCAAGCAGGACCAGATAACTTATTATCTAGATTTAGTAATGGCAACAGGAAGCTTTGAACCCAAGAAGAGTCTATATAATGTAACCAACTTATTTGATAAGAGAGTATTGCTGATGCGTAAGCGCTAACAGTATCTTCACTTATTAAAAATTGTTCAATTTTGTCTTTAAATATGCTTGGTATTTCAGCATCTTTGTCTAAACGATAGGAGTCAATTTCTTGAATATATGTATTAAGAATAGCCCCTGTCAGGCTACTTTTAGCTTCAACCCATGTAATATGACTTAATGAAGTCTCCTTGGATTTCGAAGCACCTTGCTTACCCCTTAAAACTACTAATGTACAGTGGTCAAAAAATTTATAGCATAAGTTGGGCAACTCTTTTAGATAGATTTGTCCGTGGCGATCAAGCCAATTACCTAAGTGATAACTTAGCTCAGTTAATATCTCTTTAGGTAATAAATAAAGCCGATTTAGTAATGTAATTTTAGTCTTTCTGCTTGCACTATCCGGCCAATTATCTAATAAAACCGACCAGAAATACTTTGGGTTATCTTTTCTTTTACTCAAATACGACAATGCTAATAACGCTTTTTTAGGCCTAAGTTTTACTAAGCCATCAAATGGCCTCCTAGCTGTATATTCTTCAAAGCCTCTATTATAAACTTGTATTGATCTTTTAATTACTTCACTAATAGGCGCATTAATGATTAAATCAGCTTCTTCATCAATTGTAATTCCATGAACTTTTACAGATGTGTTATGCACCAGCTCTGCCGGTTCTTTAACCTGCCAGTCTTGATGCATGGATATGATCATATCGATTTTTTTTCTGTACTTTTCAGGCAGTACCAATTGACTGAGTTCACACCATTTAATGTAGCGAAATATCTCTAAGTTCTTGAAAATTTGAAATTCTTCATCTGTTATTTGTTTAGATTTATTAGGACCATCTAAGATTTTTTTAACTAGCTTTTCTTTATTTGTATTAGAAAAATCTTTCCATCGTTTTTCTAATAAACGAAGCAAATCGAGTTGATAACTTCTATTCCAAAAGTATTCTAGATCAATTGATAATACGTAGTTTGCGGCTTCTGAAGCGGAGAAAATAGAGTTAAACCCAAATGAATATAAGCTTAGTTTATTAAAATATAAGGAGTTTTTTAAATTTAAATTAAAGCTAAGCGCTTTTGCCTGTGAAGGAAACTTATCAACTAATCGTTTAAAGTTTTCAATAAAGAAATAAAATGAGCTGTGCTCTTCTAAGTTGTAAGTGTCTTCATTAGGGTCTGGATAACACGAAGGAGTATTATAAAAGTGCTTGTGGCCAAACTCATCTGATAAATCACTAGCGTATTCCAAGTGGGTTAAAGTAGCTTGCAATATTCTGTACAAGTTGTCATATGGAACTTCAATACTAGGGTTAAGCTTTAAAGGAAACTTTATTTCGAAATTACAAATATCAGATAAATGTATTGCACTCCATGCTTTTAAAGGAGGCTTTGATGCATGTATACCATAAGGGTTTTCAAACTCTACGAAAGGCTCTAACTTTGTCTCATAAAAACGCAAGGTTGTTAAATTCCATCCTTCATTTTTTATTAGATCTTGAAATCTATAGTAGTTATGGGACGGGTTAAACCATTCACTACTCTCAAACTGCTTGCTAGCTATAAAGCCTAGTATTTTTTGTGCCTTAGCGGGAAGTGAATTGGCACTATAAAGCTTCACTAAGATTCTTTCTTTTAAGGCGTTATGCAAAGCTCTTTTTCTAATGGCCCACCATGCAATGACAGGATCGTCTAAGTTCTTTACTATCCAATTTGTGATATACCAGAGTCTAGGTGATATCAAGTTATTGTTTGAGCGCAAGTCCATATCTTCAGTTGCAATATTGTCACACGGTAACCATGATAAATAGTTTTTATGTGGTAGTGTTGGTAAATTGTAGTTTTCTTTATCCACCGGTCTCGAAGGATCATCGTCTAGTCCATACTCAATAAATGGGTCAAATGATTCGCCATCACTATCCCTAAAATTGTGACCTTTACTCGGGTTTCCTATCCTTATTTGCGGGTCAAAAACACATAACCATTCAGCTAAAGGTGTGGGCTCTGTAGTACTAAATAATTTAGCCCCAGCTGAGGTAGTAAGAAAATTAGCAACTTGGCCTCTTTGGAATGATTTCAACTGCCTTGGGCTTGAGGCTGCAAGGTTTAATATGTAACTTATCCATTTTTTTGGCTTATCGACTTTTTCTGACCAAATAGAAAGTGTTTCCCATAAATCACTATGGTCAGGGTATGCTATTGCAGTTACACCGCGATCACGCCATTTGACTTCGATGTCTTCAGCCTCACCTTTATCAAATGCGTAAATTTTTGTCCGGTCAAACTTTTCATCATGATTAAGTCCCTGAAGTAAATATTTCACCTGAGGATCTTCAGCTTGATAGCCGACTAAAACAACTGTGTATACCTCTAATAATTGAATTATAAATTTAGTTGCCCAACCTTCGGATAAATATGCTCTTCCAAAATCTGCGCTACTTAAAATATAAGGATGATGTTTTTCAGACGGATCTTTTAGCCTGCCATGCAAATAGGTTATTGCTTCGAGACTTGCGCCGGATGATAAATCAGGGAAAAATGGAGGTTCACTATAAGAGAGGATTTCGTTCTGCTCAAAAAGTAGGTCAAAATTTGTAGTTACTATTTTTGGTTTACCGCTTTGACCACTGGATAAGAGTTTTAATATACCATGCTCCTTGCCAACATCATCAATAGAATTAGATTTGGAAAGTACCCTGGCAACGATTTGATTAACTTCGTCACGTCCATAGTCTTGGTATAGCAAGTGGAAAATTTGATCCAATGGAGTTCTTAGATGTGACTTATTAGAGTTTTCGGTGATCCAAGGTAAGAACTCTTGGTAAACCTCGGAGCTTTCTAGTGGAGAAAAAAAATCAATTACAGCTTTTGTTAGTTCTATAAAGCTTGGTAGTCCAGAGTTAAAAGAAACACCAGCCCCACAAAATAAAACTACTTTGCCGTGGTCACATTTATCAAGAAGTTCATCTGGAATATTAGGTCCATTTTCATTAAATCGCATTTAACCTTCCTTGTGTATGGGTACAATATAGCTATTTAGATGGTCCTTTAAGCTCTTGAATTAATAAAAGCTTTTTCTCTGTATCTAACTTTGATATTTCAATTGCTAGTTCTGCTGTTGTCTCATCTTCACAGAAAAAATAATTCAATGGAACATTTAGTTCATTAGCGATCTTTTTTAGAGTCGTTAAATCTGGAATATGACGGCCTTTTTCATAGTGGTTCATGCGACCACTCGCTGAGTTTTCATCCATACCGATAAGTATACCCAGTTGCTTTTGAGTAATACCTGACTTAGCGCGGGCTTGTTTGAGTCTAATTGGAATTGGATTTTGGAACACAGAAGCATCATTTTTCAGTCTCTAATAGCTTAGATTGTCTAAGTTTTACAAAGGTTTGTACACTTAGGAATCCTAAGTTCTATTTGTGGGAATGTTCTTAAAATCACTCTCGAGCATAAAACTTAGTATTTCTAAGTTTTGCATTGTTCTATATACTTAGCAACCCTAAGTTTTCTTAATTGTTGTAGTATAAGAAATGCCCCAAGTTATCAAATTAAACCAACACATTTACTCCCTTTTGATCGAAAAAGAGTGCAATGGTTTTACAATTGTCGAGCTCAGAGATGAGTTATTAACCGTAACTGATAAATATCAAGATATCGATGAGGCGCGTAAATTCATTTATAGGCAAATTACAGCGCTTGAACGAAAAGAGCTCTTAAAAACAAAAGGAAGTGGCCGCCATAAAAAGTATTTTAAAACTGAGCTGTTTAATAACGCTACGTTTGTGGCGAAACAAGTTGTAATTGAAAAAGAAAAATCAATTAGCAGTCATACTAATAATCAAGCATCACCGCTTGTTGAAACTTTATTGAATGAAAAGAAACAGTTTGAGGCTGAGCTTGCGATTTTGTTAGGGGAAGTTGATGAATATAAAGCTCTACAAAAGCGATTCCCTGAGCACCTTAGCTTGTTTTATTCTGCATTAGACGATGCTAAAAATAATTCAGCGAAGTTATTAGGAAAAGTTAACGCTTTAACTAATATATTGGCCTCTTTGGATAATGGTGCACGGCAATGCTGAGAAGTTGGCAAAGGGAATGTGTTGAGTTAGCAGTAAAAAAATATACAGCTATTGATAAGCACTTTCTATGTCAGGCCACTCCTGGTGCTGGTAAAACAATAATGGCAGCTTCATTGGCCAAAACGTTATTTGATAAAGGAATGATAGATAGAGTGATCTGCTTTTCACCATCGGTTGAAGTGGCTAATAATATCAAAAGAACATTTGGAAAAATAATTGGGTGTTCGTTTGATGGCTCATTTACGGCTGTAGGTGCCTCTATGACTTATCAAAGCTTATGCTCTATTCCTGAAAGTACTTGGGATGGGCTTAGAAAGTATCGTACATTTTTTATTTTTGATGAAATACATCACTGCTCATTCTCGCAAGATAAATCTAAAATCAATACGTGGGGTGAGAAAGTTGTTTTCCATTTACAGGATATTGCAACTTACACACTTGCGCTATCGGGCACTCCTTGGCGCTCAGACGCCCTTCCTATTGCTTTAGTGAATTATTCTGACCCAGAAGGTGAGTTGATATGCGATTATCAATACAGCTTGAGTCAAGCTATTAGAGATAACGTCTGTAGAGAGCCAAAAATAGTTTTAGTTGATAGCAATAGTATTTCGGATGGCCAAGATACATATGGATCAATAGCTGAATTTGTTAAACAAGCTCAATCAGCGTACCAAGAGGTACTTAATAATGACTCTGCACTTAGGTATTTATTGAAGTTAGCCGTATTAAAACTGTCGGAGATAAGAGCTTCAAACCCGGCTGCCGGCGGCCTAGTTGTTGCGTCTTCAGTTAAGCACGCTGAAATGATAAACAGCTTATTAATTGAAGAATTTAATCAAACGTCAACCATAGTTACTTACTTACACGATAATTCAACACAGAAGATCAACTCATTTAAGTCATCTACTGAACAGTGGATCGTTAGTGTTGGTATGATCAGTGAAGGGACCGACATACCTAGGCTACAAGTATGTTGTCATTTAAGCTCTATAAAAACAGAGTTGTATTTTAGGCAAGTTCTAGGGCGCATTCTTAGGTCTGGCAAAGGTAAAGTTGAATTCGCCTGGTTATTCACATTTGCAGAAACAAGCTTAATTGAGTTTGCTGAGCGTATTAATATTGATATACCAGATAGTTGCTCTTATGTTGATATGGAATGTGACACAACTTTGGTGAGAAAAGATACATTTAGACCTTTAACATTGCCAAAAATAAACAGGGATAATAAGTTAAAAGAAAACCTTGATAAACTCGTTCTAGGGGGCCTAACTTCAGAGCGCGGTTTAGCTTATTATGAGCTGCTTTCAGGTTGTTCATTGAGCAGTATACAAATTAAATCACTTAGAACTAGAGTTATAGAAGCATTTTTATAGTTCCATAAAATGAGCCATATTCTGTTTATATTATCACTCTTAGTACATAAATAAGGCTAGCTTTTATTTGACTCTGCTAAGTAATGGGAAATTTTTTAGAGATAAGTATCGAAATTATTGCCTCAGCTACATCCTTGATTTCACCATATTATTAATTTCAGAAACAACTTTTAGGGTAATAAATTTATTCCAAATTTACTAACGACGAATGCAAACACTCCAAAAATAAAACAAGTTATTAAGGCGCTGAGGCCGAGTGATGGCCAAAAACCAAATCGGTGTAGTAATGATGGAAATATTAAAAACATCGGTAAGGTAGGCACAACATACCAAAATGTGTACCAGGCATGACTCGCAATTTTCTCTGGCGGCTGTTTTTCAACGTACAACCAAATCATCGCTAAAATGGTTACCAATGGAAGTGCTACAATTAGTGCTCCGAGTTTATCACTGCGCTTTGCGACCTCTGAAACCGCTACAACAATTGCTGCTGTCACTAAGTATTTAAAAATTATCCAACCCATGTATTACTTTCCTTTTTAAATAAAAAAATAAAAACCGATTGCCTATCGGTTTTTATTTTGCCATGATATGGCTATGTTGTTAAGAGATATTTGATTATGCAGTTAGGCGAATTAGAAAAACTAGTACTTCAATATTTGTGGTCTTCTAAAGAAGCGGATGCAAAGCATGTGCACAGTCGTTTAGGTAAAACACGTGGCTGCACTCTCAATACTATTCAAAGCACCCTTGAAAGACTTTATAAAAAAGGCCTTCTTAGCAGAACTAAGCAGGGTCATGCTTATAATTACCGAACTAAAGTTGATCGTAACTCGCTTATAGCTACTTTAATAAATGATATTACAGCTGACTTTGTTGAAGAGGGTGAAAACAGTTTAATTGCTGCATTTTCTTCTACTTCGACTAATTTTAATGATACACAATTAGATGAGCTCGAAAAACTTATAGAGCAGCAGCGAAAACTACGAAGCGGAAAAGTGTAAACATGATTGTTGGAAATTGGGCCGTGTTTTTAAATCTAGCGAGCGCAGCGGTGACCGCTTTTATTTGTGTGATCATATTGATTTCCTTCTTCCACACCTCGCTTTGTAAAAAACTTACTATTTTCCAGTTTACCGAGCGTAAGTTCATGCTTTGGTTAACTATTAGCAGCCCTTGGTGGATCTCATTATTGTGTGCAGCTGTATTTTGGCAGGCACATCAAAATCCAATGTCTAATTGGTGGCAAGGAGTCGCTCACTGGCATCACCTTGAGGTTTTCTCTGTATATAGTTGGCATTCGGTATTGCTTATATCGGCTGTTTGTTTGATGGCAAGTGCTAGCGTACATGCATTTTTTAGTCTTAATAGACATAGTTCAGCAATGAGCAGTCTGTTGGCTTTATCAAATACTCAACCTCACAAAGATTATCCAAACCAGTCTGTACACGTTATTGAACACCTTATACCAGAGGCATTTACTGTTGGTTTTTTCAATCCAAAAGTATATATAACCAGCGGATTACAAGCACTTGATGAAAAAACAGTACACATAGTCATACAGCATGAACTAGCACATTTAAAAGCCCGAGATCCGCTTTTTAAAACACTGTTTAGTCTATTTGGTTGGTGTTTTCCTGCGTCAACGCGCGCGGCGTTACAGCAATCTTATACGGCTTTAACAGAACAAATTGCTGATGTCGGTGCAACGCAAAGTTTTGATGGCTTAGATGTGGCTCAAGCACTTATTAATGTTGCTCGATTTCAACGACAACAACATATTACGAATGACAATATATACATGAGTCATTTTAGTAATGAGCAAATAACTCAGCGTATACAAACATTGTTAATGCCAATCTCCACTACGCCTAAGCTACTTTTAATGATCACTTTGTTTAGCTTTGTGGTTATCAGTTTATTCACACTGTCGACTGTCGATAGTGTCCACCATCTTATCGAAACTTTTTTCATCCACTAAGTAAGGATTAAAATGAAATCATTTAGTAGTCATTTCACCCACAAAAAACCGATTGGCAGTCGGTTTTTTGTGGGGGTATTGATGGCTTTTACAGCACTGCCGTGTTTTGCAAGTGCTGAGGCTTATCAAACATTAAATCTAAAGCAAGCCATCTCATTCACGCTTGCTAACAACCCGCAGTTACAGGGCTTCTTTTATCGAGATAAAGCCCAGCAAGGCAAAATAAAGCAAGCAAGTATAGGCCAAAGACCACAAATAGGCTTAATGGTTGAAGATGCTTTTGGGACAGGTGAGCATAGTGGTTTGCAAAATATGCAATCAACCTTAACTTTCTCTTGGCTGATTCAACAAGAGCAAATTGATAGTCGCGTAAAAGCAAGCCAGTCTGAACTTGAGCAGTTACGTTTAGATAAACAAATTATTGCACTTGATTTAGCCGCGATGACTGCGAAGCAATTTATTCAACTACTGGTGAAAGAAGAGGCACTAAAGCTCAATAAAATGGCAGTAAGACAAGCGAATGAAGTTGTAAATGCAATAGATAAACGAGTTCGTATTGGTCAGTCGTTGGCTATTGATAAAAATTTAGCCAAAGCTGAACTAATTAAACAAAAATTACTTGTCGAAGATCTTGAGCATGAAATAGCCAGCGGAAAATATCAGCTTTCAGCCTTGTGGGCAGAGCCTCGCACTGACTTTACACTTACAGGTAACTTATTGCAGTTACCTAAAATTGTAGATTTTCAGTCACAGTTCGAGCGCTTTAAAAATGCGCCTCGTTTGATGCAGTTAGCAAGTCAAAAACGTATTGCACAATCACACATTGAATTAGCTCAAATTGAAGCAAAACCACAATGGCAATTTACAACAGGCTTACGTCGTTATGAATCAACGGATGACTATGGGCTCGTGGCCGGTGTTTCTATTCCGTGGGGAGCATCTGGCAGCAATGCCGGAACGGTCGCTAAGTTACGTGCCGAGCAAGATGTATTAACAGCGCAAGCGAAGAGTTTAACTCAACAAGCTAATAGCCAGCTTTATGCTTTGCTTCAAGAAGTTAAGCATTCTGTTCATGTAATTACCACCTCAAAAAATGAAATCATTCCCACGCTAGAAACCGCGCTTACCCAAGCAAAACAAGCATTTAACGTTGGTAAATTGAATTACAACCAGTGGAGTAGCGTGCGTCAGGCGCAATTAAGCGCGCAATCAGAACTACTTAGCGCTTATGAAAGCTTACATTTACAACATATAGAAATTCAGCGTCTTACTGGCGCATCGATAGAACAATGAGATTATTTATGAAAACGACAAACTTTATTTCCTCCATAACCGTTGCCGTATTACTCGGCCTCAGCGCGGGGGTACATTTACCCGCTAGCGCAGTATCAACACCTACTACAGAGCAAGCAGAGCCTGAAAAAGGGCCGCATAATGGTCGTATGCTTCGTGAAGGAAACTTCGCATTGGAGTTAGCGATTTTCGAAACAGGCGTACCACCTGAGTTTAGAGTATGGTTAACAGATAATAAAAACCCAATTAATCCCGACGATGTTGAATTAACGGTTACGTTAACCCGATTAGGTAATGTGATTGATGATATTAAGTTTATTAGCCAAAGTGACTTTTTACGTGGGGATATGGAAATTTACGAACCGCACTCTTTTATTGTCACAGTAAATGCGAGCTACCAAGGAAAAACATATCGTTGGCAATACGATAACCTAGAGGGGCGAACAAAAATCGAACCCGCAGTAGTAGATGCAATGGCGATTGAAACTGCAATTGCAGGGTCTCAAAAGCTTCATCAAACGATCCCTGCTTATGGACAGGTTTGGTTACCGCCGAGTGCGCACCGCACTGTTTTTGCACGTTTTGAAGGTGTTATTACGCACTTAAATGTAAAGCTTGGCGATAAAGTAAATAAAGGCCAAACTTTAATGACGATTGAAAGTAATGAAAGTTTAAACCCCTATGAGATAAAATCGCCTATTGCTGGTTTTGTCGCAAAACAAATGGCTAATTCAGGTGAGCAAACGAATAACCGTGAACTGCTTGTTATCACAGACGCGAGTCAATCTGTCGTTAAATTAGCTGTCTACCCGAGCGATTACAGCAAAGTATCTCAAGGCACTCTAGTGAGCATTAAGGCAGAAGGTAGTCTTGTGAATATTGCTGGTAAGGTATCATTTATAGAGCCAAAAGTTAGAAGTGATCAGGCAAGAATGGTGTGGGTTACGTTGGCACAACAGACTGAGCCTTTGTTGGAAGGGAGTTTTGTTAAAGCCGATATTGAAACTGCTTCTTTTGAAGTTCCTTTAGCGGTAAAGAAAATAGGCTTACAGAGCTTTCGTGATTTTACGGTCGTGTATGCAAAAGTCGCTGATGAATATGAAGTCAGGATGCTTGAGCTGGGTCGTTCAGATGCAACATGGATAGAAGTACTAGGTGGACTGCCTGCCGGTACCGAGTATGTTACTGAAAATAGCTATGTCATCAAAGCCGATATTGAAAAATCTGGCGCGTCACACGATCACTAGGAGAGCGTAATGTTAGAATCGATTTTACGCTTTGCTATAAAGCGCAATATCCTCGTTCTTGTCATGGTATTAGCCATTGCAGGATTAGGCTTATGGAATTTTACTAAACTGCCTATTGATGCAGTACCTGATATAACCAATGTTCAGGTTATGATCAACACCGAAGCGCCAGGCTATACGCCGTTAGAGGTTGAACAACGCGTTACTTTCCCCCTCGAAAACGCACTTGCGGGGTTACCAGGACTTGTAAACACACGCTCAGTGTCTCGTTATGGTTTATCTCAGGTTATTGCTATTTTTGCTGATAATACCGATGTTTACTTTGCTCGTCAGTTGGTTAATGAGCGGTTGTCTAGTGCACGTTCGGAGTTGCCGATAAACCTTTTACCTGAGCTTGGTCCCATTGCTACTGGATTAGGTGAGATTTTTATGTTTACGGTTGATGCTGTGCCTGGTGCTAAAAATCCCGACGGTAGTGATATAACCCCCATTGATTTACGAACAGTACATGACTGGACAATTCGCCCTCAATTAATGCGGGTACCAGGTGTTGTTGAAGTAAACCCTATTGGTGGTTACGAGCGTGAAATTCTCGTTGCGTTTAAACCTGAAAAACTACTGGCTTATAATCTTACCTCAGCAGATGTTGTTGATGCTATTGGTCAAAACAACCAAAACCAAGGCACCGGATTTATTGAAAAAAGCGGTGCGCAATGGTTAATTCGTGTCCCAGGTCAGGTTGCTGGTTTAACTGAAATCACTAATTTACCCATCAAAACCATAGACGGCAGTGCAGTGTTTATTAAAGATGTTGCCACTATAAGTGATGGCAAAGGATTGCGTACTGGTGCTGCTACACAAAATGGCCGCGAAGTGGTGATGAGCACCGTGTTCATGTTAATAGGTGAGAACAGTCGCACAGTTGCACAAGGCGTTGGTGAAAAGTTAAAAGAAATCAATGGCAGTTTACCCGAAGGTATAGTTGCAAAAGCCGTCTATGACCGAACTAAACTGGTAGATAAAACGCTTAATACTGTTCAAACTAACCTGCTCGAAGGGGCCATTTTAGTTATTGTTGTATTATTTATATTACTGGGGAATTTCAGAGCCGCATTTTTAACGGCTTTAGTGATCCCATTTGCAATGTTGATGACAATAACCGGTATGGTACATACGCGAGTCAGTGCAAACTTGATGAGTTTAGGGGCATTAGATTTTGGTCTATTGGTTGATGGTACGATAATTATCGTCGAAAACTGCTTACGTCGTTTAAGTATGAGAGGTGATACCCCTCTTTCTTTAAAAGCACGTTTAGACATTGTTTTTACGGCTACACGAGAGGTTATTCGACCCGCTTTATTCGGTGTATTCATCATCACCGTTGTTTATTTACCTATTTTCGCGCTTGAAGGCGTTGAAGGAAAAATGTTCCATCCAATGGCATTAACGGTTGTGATTGCTTTGCTTTGTTCAATGGCGCTTTCGATCACATTTGTGCCTGCAATGATCGCCCTATTATTTAAAAAGCCAATTAAAGAAAAACCTAATCATATTATGCTGGGGTTAAGTCGTATTTATAAGCCGGTACTCTCATTAGCATTAAAAGGCCGCTGGGCTGTGGTGCTAATAACTTGTTTACTCGTAACATTCTTTGGTTATCAAGCGACACGCTTAGGAAGCGAGTTTGCACCAAATCTTGATGAAGGAGACATTGCCATGCATGCGCTTCGTATTCCTGGTACATCATTAAGCCAAGCGATTGAGCTACAAAAAGTGTTGGAAGAAAAAATTACGCAGATGCCTGAAGTCGAGCGTGTATTTGCAAAAATCGGCACCGCAGATGTAGCAACAGATGCAGTACCCCCTAGCGTAGCCGATAACTTTATTATTCTAAAACCACGAGAGCAATGGCCAAACCCTGATAAGTCAAAAGCACAAATTGTTGAAGAGTTAGCAGCCTTAGTTAAGCCAATTCCAGGTAACCGCTATGAGTTTTTACAACCAATTCAAATGCGCTTTAATGAATTATTAGCAGGTGTACGCGCTGAGCTGGCAATTAAAGTGTTTGGTGATGACTTTGAAACACTTGCTGCGTTAGGTAAGGAGATTGAATCCGCTATTGGAAATGTTGACGGTATTGCCGATTTAATGGTAGAGCAAACAAGCGGGTTGCCAATGCTTGAAATTGTACCCAATACTGAAAAGCTAAGCCAGTTTGGTATCAGCAAAGCACACATTCAGTCACAGTTAGCCACCGCATTAGGAGGGACTATTGCAGGTAAGTATTATCAAGGGGATATCCGCTCTAATATTGTTGTTCGTTTAGAAGAGCAGCAGCGTAATAATGTGCAAGAGATAGGTTACTTACCTATTAATTTACCTAATGGTCGCGCTGTGCCGCTCCAAGAGTTAGCAACAATCAAACTCACTAATGGCGCAAGTCAAATTAATCGCGAAAATGCTAAACGTCGTATTGTAGTGACTACCAATGTACGAGGACGTGACTTAGGAAGCTTTGTTGGAGATATTCAAACAATTATTGAAGATAAAGTCACTATTCCTGCTGGTTATTGGATTGAATACGGAGGAACGTATCAAAAGTTACAATCGGCCTCTGAGCGTTTGAGTGTGGTTGTGCCCGTTACATTGTTAATGATTATAGGCTTGCTTATTTTAGCTTTAAACTCACTTAAAGATGCTGCGATTATTTTTACCGGTGTGCCTTTAGCGCTTACCGGTGGAATTGCAGCACTGCTGTTACGTGATATTCCATTTTCAATATCTGCAGCGGTCGGTTTTATTGCTTTATCCGGCATTGCCATATTAAACGGCTTGGTAATGGTATCGTTTATTCGTGAATTACGCAGCTCAGGAATGGGGCTTAATCAAGCGATAACAGAGGGGGCATTAACACGTCTTCGCCCAGTGATAACTACAGCACTGGTTGCCTCATTAGGATTTATTCCTATGGCACTTAATACAGGGATTGGCTCAGAAGTACAGCGGCCTTTAGCAACCGTGGTAATTGGCGGCATTATTTCGTCGACCTTACTAACATTATTTGTGATCCCCGCACTGTATCGACTTTTACACAATGAAAAGGAGTCTATTTTGACTGAAAGTGAAACGTTGGAGCAACATGATGTCAACTAAAATAATAAACGTTAGCATAATGATTATGGTGCTTGTTTTGGCTTTTCTTAGCTTTGAGACCTTGGCCCATGGAGTTGATGACAGCACTCGCGCTTTTTTAGAGCAAAACCAAGGCGTACAGTTTGTGCCATTTATTTATATTGGTGCAAAGCACATGATCACCGGTTACGACCATATATTGTTTTTAATCGGTGTTATCTTCTTTTTGTATCGCAGTAAAGAGGTTTTGCTGTATGTCACCATGTTCACCATCGGCCACAGCACAACGTTACTATTAGGTGTGCTTGGCGATATTCAGATTAATGCCTATTTAATTGACGCTATTATTGGTTTTTCAGTTATTTATAAGGGCTTTGATAACTTAGGTGGGTTTAAGCGTTGTTTTAATTGGCAGCCAAATACAAAAATGGCGGTGCTTATTTTTGGTTTGTTTCATGGCTTTGGTCTAGCAACCAAGTTACAAGAGTTTCAATTACCCGAAGATGGATTACTGACAAACCTAATCGCCTTTAATATTGGCGTAGAGCTTGGCCAATTTTTAGCGCTCGCAGTTATTTTAATTGCCATTAATGTGTGGCGTAAACGGCCGTCATTTCATCGTTTTTCAACATTTATCAACGGTGCGTTAATGAGTGCCGGCTTAATGCTAGTCGGCCTTCAATTAACCGGCTATATAATTAATTAATTTAGAGAAATATATGCAACATACAGTTAGTTCAAAAACACTTATAAAAGCCAGTATCACCGCTTCATTAGTTGCGATAATCGCCTTTGTGCTATTTATCCTTCCGGCAGAATATAACATTGATCCAACCGGGATCGGTAAACAACTGGGCGTTACTAAAATAGCTCAGGCATCAGCGCAAAAACCACTTAAAACATCAGATTCATTGCAAGTGGGCAGTGATGAGTTTCAAACAATTGAAGTCACTATCCCTGCAAATCGCGGGGTTGAATATAAATTTGAGATGCAACAATATGAAAAAATGACCTACGAATGGATGACCGATGGCGCTTCTTTACATTTTGATTTACACGGAGAGCCAGCAGGAGACACAACCGGTTACTTCGAAAGCTATGCAATTGCCAATTTAAGCGAAATGAAGGGCAGCTTTACCGCCCCATTTGGGGGCTCACATGGCTGGTACTGGAAAAACAACTCAGATAACCCCGTGGCTATACAACTTTTAGTAAAAGGTCAATTTAAAGTGATTGGCTTAAAAAAGTAAACTTAAAATTTAACCGGAGAAAACAATGAATAAATTAATTTCAATCGTCTTAGTTTGTATTACGTTAATGAGTACTGGTGTTTTAGCACATAGTGATCATGCCCATGGCTACATTAATGATCAACAAGCGATTAGTATCGCAGCTAAATCAATAAAAAAATTGACCTTTAAAGACTATGGTTTTGAAGTTGGAAAATTAAATGATTCTTGGCAAGATATTTCTTCAGAAGCGTTTTCAGTCATAAGCAAGAACGGTGACTATTATGTTGTTCAAGCATCAAATAATAACGGTAGTGATCACGTTTATTTCAAAATAGCTAAAAATGGTCAGCTACTAGATGTAAAACCGAAGAACGATTTCTAAGCTTAAAGGTAAATTGGCACTGTGAGCTTTTACAGTGTCAATTTTCAATTTGTATTTTTGACACTAATTAAATTAGAAGGTAAGGCTTAGTAGGTAATAACTAAAATGGGTGTCGCATTTGTTTTTTATAAAATATTTTTGTATTAGCTGGTCTTTAAGCCGCTTTACTAATGAAAGTTGGCTCTTTTTCGAGAAAAGGAAGGCTTTAGTTGTACATAATATTGAAGAGGGCTTTTTATTCTCACCTAAGCGTCAGTACTTTTGTCGTTTTCTCATTATGAAATTTAAGCTTATGATATAAAAATATATAGCTGTAAGTTCAAGTCTAAACTAATACATGCTATAAATTGGTACATTCTGCTAGTTACTTCCCTTAAGCAGAAATAACTCAGATTCGAGGTCATTAATCTTTTTTAAGTGCTGGTGATTTGAAAGCGCTAGGGCATTGTGGGTAGAAGCCATTTGTGCCATTTGCTCTTTTAAGCTGGCTATTTCCGCTCGATATTTTTCTTTTAACCGTTTCTCGTTGGCAAGCTTTTCACGTAACTTAGTAACATCTGAGTTTTGCTGTGCTTGCTTTTTTGTTATAGCTTTTGATTTTAGTAGTTTAATTTTTTCAATGACGTCTGAGTAATAGTAAGCTGAGCCATTACCAAGGTTAGCTTCTTCCTCAACTGCAATGGCACTTAAACCTCGTTTGGCATCAATACGTACTGTATCGCCAGAAAGTATCCTGTCAATTGCGCTTAGAAGCTCTAACCTTGTATTCTCTGACTTACTCAAAGCTGTCTGATCTCAATTTCGGGTTTGTATGGAGTGTAGCTTATCTCAAAGTAGTCCATAACCTTTTCAGCTGCACGTAATTGCGTAATAAAATGGCTTAGCTGCGATTGAGATAGTTTAGTATGCTGCTCCATTTCAGTTATAGTCTCAACAATCCACTGATGTCGTTTTTGCCAAGCTTGTGCTTTAGTTTCGTCTATGACAACGTTCTCGCAGTTAAAACAGTTGGTTGGTGATACGACCTTTTCCATTCTGCATTCATAACCAGCCATGCAGTATGAGTGAAGTGTACCAGCAATAGATATTCTACCAGCAGATACTTGAGCATAAAGAGCATCCCAGGATGAGTATTTAACAGCGGTATCTTCTCTATCTTTAACAACATCTATACCTTTCTTACCATATAGCTTGTCATCTGAGTTATACCACTGATGCAATAGTTGTGTAGTGACTTCTTTATCCACTTCTTGAAGTAAATTATTGAGTTCTGAGTCCACTTTTACATGTTTTATTTTGGCTGCTACGCCTCCTTCTGAGTACCATTGAGACATTGGTAAATATATATGCTTATACTGTTGTTTAATGGCAACGTCAGAGAGTAAATTATAGCGTTTACCAAATACTGCAAAAGTTCGCCTGAGTTGGTGGGTTGTAAAAGCCCAAGGCTTACCTATAACTATCTTTTGCTTGTAAGCGTGTATGTTTAGGTTTGGATTTAGAAGTTTAAACTCTTCATAATCTTGCTCATTTACGATGGCGCCAGCCTCTTCTACTAGCTGCTTATGATGAAGAGCAAAAGGTGGACCTGTCAGCATGTTTGGCTTTCTGCATTTCATTTGTTGAACTAGCCAGATGCTTGAGGCTCTAGCATTTTCGACTCGGTCATCTGAGAGCATGAGTTGAGTTCTCATATTTTGAGTGAGTAGTGATGCGAGCTCGATTGCTTTCCCAGTAATTGGAGATGCCAACCACTCTGCTTTTTCAGGCACCGCAGGTGTCATTTTACTGTGGTAGGATTGTAACGAATAAAACACTTGGTCTTTTAATTTTAATGTTTTAAAGCTATCAGAGTGTAAACTATAGATCTCGCTTCTTCTCATGCCCGAAAAGGCTCCACAAATTATAAAGCAGCAAGTTAGAATATGGGAGTATAACCAATTGAATCTTCGTATATCACTAGGAATTAATTTTTCGATATCAGCGTTGGAAATATAGCTTTTAAGTATATTGGTAGAAGTTTGGGGTTTAGCTTTAGTTATCTCAGCTTTGTAGTGAGGGGAATCAGATGTTAACCAGTTCCATTGACCTGATTTTATTTTGTTATCAACAGCCGCTTTGCCAATTTCATAGTTTTCTTGCTGCTCGGTATGGATATCTAATAATGTATCTCGAATAGGATAGTAAGTATCTATATACTCGATAGCCTTTGAGTATATGAGTTGCATCAAGCGTGATGGTATAGCGTAATACTGCTCACTTTCTAGTTTGGTTGGGCAACCTAATTGACGGCCTAATTCTGTAATTGATGTCGTCAAAGGTAATGATAGTTTTATGGGGGTTTGGTTCTTAACCGCTTCGATCCAGTTTAATGCGAAAATAAGTTTTGAAGTATATGGCCCACTCATTTTAAGTGACTTTAAATATTCGCAAAACCTAGAAAACTGTATGGGATGGTTAAGGACACAAATCGAATCTGCTTTGATGGATTCTATGTATTTATATACTTGGGTTAAATTGATATTTCTCTCTAAAAATGTTGTGGTTTTTATCATTGCCCCTTGCCTTAAGGTGCCGACAGCAAATAAACCAAGGAATGCGAGTAACTTTTGTTCTTGCAACAAGGAAATAGTTGTTAAATGAGTAAAAGAAGCCCGCTTTTTCGAAACAATTTTGACATCTACATAGTGTGTTAAATCCCATGTGTTATCGCCAAAGTAACTTATGGTTTTACCATTTTGGTCAATCATTACTGGGATTTTGTTTAAATTGTCCCAATCCTTATTTTCAAAATACTGTATTGCCTGTTCAACAAAAACAGTATTCTCTTTTATAACTTGTTCTGGTGCAGCAAGTAACGGTTTCATAGCATTTCCTTATAAAACCAAATTAAGCGTATCGGGCCAAAAAGGGTGGCGACCAATTGTATGTAGCTTCCGCTCAGCTTGCCTGCGCACTTTTAAGTCGATACTAAAAAGCACTTGCTTTATTTTTCTTAGTACTCGATCAAAATTGTTTTTAAAGTGTGACATGTTGAGGTGATCTTCTTTGGCATCCTCTAACGCTTCATAAAAACTCAATAAACACCAAATATCATCAACTTCTTCAACCAGCACTTGATTTGGGCAGGAAAAGCAATTTAATAAGTCTGCACAGGCAAGATGGGTCATGTCAACGCTATCGATAGAGGCCTTTCGTCGAAAACGGTCACCATGGTTATCAAAGGGGTCTTTGCAACCTGTACCTAAAGGTGTTTTTTGACCATTCCCTGATTTAGCATAGCGGTTTACGAATTCATCATAGGGTAGTATTTCTAGATTCATTTGCTCAAGAGTTTGTTCTCGTGCTCTACTAATATCGCCACATTTAATTGCATTTTCTAAGGTGTTAGCTGTGGCTTGAAGTTGGGCGTTATTTTCTGACTCGTTACCTCTGCTATAGTGCTTTCGAACTACATCAGGTGTGTTATTGAGCAACATGGATGTTTCGAGTGAGTTTCCTGTGAGTGCTAAGTAATTAGATGCACCTGTAGCTCTAAAGCGTTTAGCTTCAGGCCTAAGTTGTTGACCATTGTCATCAGTCAAATCGAATATATTAATTAGCCAATTCATATTGGAACGAATATGCGTTGGGCACAAGGGCTTATTTATCCCGTTTAGACATTGATGAAGTAGTCTATTGGCATCTGGAAACAGCACGTGCGTAAGGGTGATAAGGTCATTAATAAAATTTAGCGCATGCTTTGGAATGTCTGTGCTAAGATTATCGCCGAGCTCGATGGTAACAAATTTATTAGCTCTCTTCTTTAACGCTGTTTGCACAAACCACTTACCTTGCTGTCCCTTTTTTTGTGAAGCTTTGGGGATATCCATATCTCTTATCGTACTAGCGTTTGCCCATGTGTAATAGGCAAGTAAGAAATATGCAGCACAGTAACACTTGGTAATAGCACCACTTACAGGCACTTCGATTTTATTAAAAGAAAAGCTCGCGTATTGGTCGCTTCTCCTTGCTTGAATGTATTCTTTAGGTGAGGTTTGAATTTGCTTGGAAAGCTGAAAATATAGTTCTTTTAGTATTTTAATTAACTTTTTCAATTCAGATTCTGAGTATGCTTGAGTTGGATTTATTTGGCTGCGAAATAGTTTGAATTTAGAAAACCACTCATCAACAGGGTGATCTAGCATCTTCATTATTGTTCTTATACTACTTAATTCACCTTTTGCTGTGTTTGAACTTTTGCTGCCAATTCTAACGCTGTGAACTAGAGCTGTTTCAAATGCATTGATACCCTCTTTTGAATCTGGATTTACTGGAATACTGTCACAAATATTCACATACCGTGTAAATGTTCTAAAAAGGGTATTCATTGTTGTGTCAGTATATTCTGTATTAGCTTTGAATGCTTGATACCACTTAATAATTTGGTTGTCTCGGTTAAGCAAAGTACCCCGATGCATTTCAAAAAGTTTAGGCACGCCTTTGTATCTAAATCTTTGAAAGTCTGGGTATACAAATTGATCACCATAAATATTTAACTTAAGTTTAAGGTCAATATTTAAATTTGATTTGTTAATCACGAGAGATCCTCATTAATGACTGACTCCATAACTTGATCTAAAAAGCAAACTGCACGTATCGATGCCTTGCTTCGGTTTATAAAGTTCAGGTATCGCCAAGTTGTTTTCTCATCTTTATGTCCCATCCACCCCATGATTAATGACATAGCATCGAATGGTGACAACCCAACTTTTTCGTCTAAAAGGGACGCAAGGCGAAATGTACCGTAAGTTGCACGTAAATCGTGAGTTCTATGCTGAAAGTGGGTATTTAGCTCATTGCGTATGTAATTACGAGTTAAGCTAAAGTGACGCTGTATTGCATTGGTAGTATATGGTTTACCTCGATTGGTAATTAATAATTCCGTAATCGGTTTATCGGTTTTAGACTCTCTTTTCTGGCGACGCTCACTAATCAAGTAGCGATGCATCTTGTTCATTAACAGTGTTGGAATTTCGATAGTTCTGACTGAGCCAAATTTGGTGAGTACACCGTTATGAGGTCCTATACTAACTTGAATATGGTATTTATTCGGGTCACATCTATTCACTAGATTAGCAGGAAAGGTGCAGGCTTCTTCTATACGAAGGCCGCACATGAGTTGTAATAGTTGATGTATTTGGAACTCAATTGACTGTTCTTTGAGTGCTCGCGAATATAATTTTACCTCATCTTCTGTAAGGGGATTCAAGCTTTGCTCTGGTGTACGCCTTGGGACCCTGATCCTTAAGTCTGAGCTTCTAACAACATAATTACGATTGATATGCGCAAGCATCCCAGTCGTTTTGATGCTAACAAACTCTACTTCAAATGGTTTATTTTCCTTAGAGAAGTTAATTAACCTCTCGTAATATGCCCACTCGTAGAATTTAATTATATGGTTCATATATACAGCTGCTGTTGAACTATTTAGCTCACCGGCTTTCACTGAGGCCAAAAGATCTTGGTTTCGGAAAATATATGTGGGCTTATTTGATTTGATAGTTGGAAAGTCTTTCCAAGAGAGTTCATGGCTTTTTAAAAAGCGCCAATATCGACTTATGGCACGAACGTTTGAATTGATGTTTTTTGCGCGCTTAACGTTAATGAGGTGATTCATCCAAAGGTTTATTGGCATGACGTATTCACCATCTTCATAAAAAGTTGGAAAGCCTTTTAGCTGAATGCTTGATTTTGTTTTGCAAAAGGGAGTTTGGATCTCAGTTTTAAAATCATCTGATTGAACTATTGTGAGCATGAAAAAGCCGACCAAAAATTGTACGTTACTTGGTCAGCTTAGTTCGTTTTCCAGAGTTAGCAAATGTAAAGTTTCACTTTTCCAGAGAAAAATTTACATAGTACACTTGGGTTTCAATATTTATATCTTTGTAAGGAGAGACTAAATCGTTTAGCCATAGCTCACGATCTTTTAGTACGGCGTCACGCATTGCTTCGCGTTCATCGCCTGATAGCATGGTTGTCATTTCGTAAGAGAAGTCGTAAACCGTCATAAAAGCGGTAATACTTGCGCCAGACTTTTTAGCTAAATCTATTGAACGTGCTAAGCCGTGTTGATCGTCTTTGGTAGGGTCAATAACCGCAATAATGCGTTTAATAGTGTTCATATGCTACTCCATTTACATAACGGGTGTACATTTAGTGTAACGTAAATATAAAACAGTTAAAGGGGTAGCATATAAATTGTTGTTCTAAATCAAACTATTTAATTTGACGAGGTTTTACTATTGCTGCTGTTTTAGCCAAGGCATCATTATCTAAAATTGTAATAAATTTACCTTCTACTTTAATTAAGTCTGCTTTTTGAAAACGACTTAATAAACGACTAATAGTTTCTACAGTTAGGCCTAGGTAGTTGCCTATTTCACCGCGAGTCATCGTAAATCTAAATTCCTTACGCGAAAAACCGCGCTCACCAAAGCGCTCAGATAAGTTATAAATAAAACTAGCTAGGCGCTCTTCTGCTGATTTTTTATTGAGTAGTAACAGCATTTCTTGATCGTAAGTAATTTCGCTACTCATTAAACGCATTATTTGTTGGCGAAGTTTAGGTAATTTCCCTGATAGTTCGTCAAGAGTATCGAATGGGATTTCGCAAACCATTGACGTTTCAAGTGCTTGTGAAAAACTCGGATGAGTCATTTTATTTATCGCATCAAAACCAACTAGATCGCCAGCTAAATGAAAACCAGTAATTTGCTCATCACCTCGCTCTGATAATGTGTACGATTTAAATGAGCCTGAACGTACCGCATAAATAGCCTGTAGAGGTGCGCCTGATTCAAATAAGTAGTCGCCTTTATGGAGAGGTTTTTTTCGCTCAATAATTTCGTCTAGCTTGTCCATTTCTTGGCCATTAAGTGAAAATGGCAAACACAATTGACTAATACTGCAGTTATTACAGCTAATAGCACAATTACCTTTAGTACGGCTTTGAGAGAAATCCATAATTTAATCCGTTTAAATTTTTATTCACGACATTGTGTAGATTAATGTACCAACTTGTCGGTTGCAATAATCAATAAGTAGATACCATACCAAATTATAACACTGCCTAATACAATTCGGGTCCATGGGTGGTTAATAATAGTATTTAGTTTTTGCGCTGCAACGCCTAACGTGATCATCGCGGGAAAAGTACCCAGAGCAAAGCAAAGCATAACTAAAGCACCATCTAAAGCACTAGGACTAGTCATCGCCCATGTAAGCGCTGAATATACTAAACCACAAGGCAGCCAGCCCCACAAAGCACCGTAACCTAAGGCTTTAAAAGGAGAGTTGATAGGCATTAAATATTTATTTAGTTTAACAATGTGTTGCCACACTAAAGTTTTGCCAATTCTTTCTAACCACTGCAAAGTAGGGCCCAAGCGCATTATATACACGCCAACGAGGAGCATAAAAATAGCAGCAATGAATGAAAGGGCTAAAGAAAAGGACGTATTTTGCCTTGCAAATTGGCTACTAATTCCTGCAACAAGTGCTCCTGCTGCCATGTAGCTCAGGGCACGTCCAACATTATAGGCAAATGAATAGGTAAATGTTTTGCGTTTGTCACTAGCCAGTTGTAATGAGCTTGCAATACCGCCACACATAGCAATGCAATGACCGCTACCGATTAGGCCCATTAAAAATGCGCTGGTATAAAGAGGGTCAATCATTACTTTTATTATGTTGCTCTTTGTCGTCTTCAAACAAAATACTATGACCTTGCTTGTTTAAATCCGAAAACTGCTCACTTTTTACGGCCCAAAAAAATACGCCAATAGCAATAATGACAAATAAAATGGCAATAGGGATCAAAATGTAAATTATGCTCATAACTTTAATAGCCTTAGTGAATTACTAATCACAATAATTGAGCTGGCAGACATGCCAATAACAGCCATCCATGGGGCTACTAAGCCCAGCGCTGCCAATGGTAATATGGAAGCATTATACAATAAAGACAGCGCAAGATTTTGTTTAATAATACGTCTGGTTTGTTTGGCAACATTAAGTAAATGACCAATGGAGGCTAAATCGCTATTAAGAAGCACTACATCAGCGCTATTTTTTGATATGTCAGCACCGGTTTCCATAGCAATTGATAAGTGCGCGCTGGCAAATACTGGGCTGTCGTTTATGCCATCACCGACCATAGCAACCACTTCGCTTTGTGAAGACCATTGCTCAACTGCGGTTTGTTTATCCTGTGGGGAACATCCTGATTGTACGCTTTCAAGTTTAAGCTGTTTAGCTACTTTTTGCCCTGCATCTGACGCGTCACCGGTCAACATATGACACGTTAAGTTTTGCGATTGAAGAGACTCTATAAGCTTTTTCGCATCGCTTTTTACTTTATCAACAAAGTAAAAACGTGCAACAACTTGTTTATTTATATATAAGCTTGCTTGTGCATTCGATTTTTTGCTATCAAACCAGCCACTTTTACCAATTGCGTAATGATGAGTTGCATCTTGTGCGCTAATTCCTAGCCCTGGATGTACTTCAACGTTATCAAGAGTATTATGAACGGGCGTGATTTCATCAAAAGCGCTGGCAATAGGATGCTCAGAATAACGCTCTAGCATGGCTGNCTGCCATATCTAGCACTTGCGTTTTTGTATATTTTTTATCGATTATATCTACTTCATCAAGGCTAAATTTACCTTGCGTAAGTGTGCCTGTTTTATCAAAGGCAAATAACGTAATTTGTGAGAGTGTTTCGAGCACATGCGCTTGTTTTATTAATACGCCTTTACGGGTCAAGGTTGCAACCGCGCATGTAAGCGCGGTGGGTATCGCTAAACTCAGCGCACACGGGCAGGTAGCAACTAAAACCGAAATGGTGATCCAGAATGCGTGCTCAGGATCAATTTGGTACCAGCCGATCGCTGTAAGTGAAGCAAATACAAGCAAACAAGCTATGAACCACTGCGCAACTTTATCAGTAATTTCAACTAGTTTAGGGCGCTTGGTTAATGCGTTATGTTGCAGGCGTATTATTTGATTCAAAAGTGTATTTTGGCCAATTTTATTAATTTTTATTTCAATAACGCCGTCGTGGTTAACGCAACCAGCATAAACATTGTGACCAATAAACTTAGTTACAGGTTGATGCTCCCCCGTCATCATTGACTCATCAACGGTGGTTTTACCTTTAATTAGTTCGCCATCNAGGAATCGTTTCACCCGCTTTAATAAGTACTACGTCATTAAGTTTTAGTTTTTTGGCTGCAATTATAAGCTCTTCGCCACTTTCGTTAATGGTGCGGGCTGTTAATGGCAATAGTTTTTGTAAGTTGGCAGTAAACTCACTCGCTTTTAAACGCGCTCTAAATTCAAGATATTTACCCAACAACAGTAAAAAGGTAAACATGCACACAGATTCAAAATACACTTCGCCGACTTGCATAAATGTGGCGTAACAACTTGCACCAAATGCGCCAAAAATGGCCAGTGATACAGGTAAATCCATATTGAGCTGTTTTGCTTTTAAGCCATTTATAGCGTTGGTTAAAAAGGGCAGAGCACTATATAAAATAACTGGTGAGGCCAGTACTAAGCTGATCCATCTAAAATACTGCTCAAAATTACTGTCCATGCCTGAAAACATGCCAAAGTACATGGCAAATGCAAACATCATTACTTGCATGGTCATTAAACCGGCAACACCTAAACGGCGAATATAGGCTTTTGCTGTTTGTTGCTTTTGTTGGGATTCAGTATCGGCTTGAAACGGGTAGGCTTTATAACCAATCTTAGCAAGCGCAGTAATTATTTCGCTTAAAGGGGTGCTGGTTTTATCCCATTGGATCATAGCGCGGTTAGTGGATGTGTTTACATCAACACGTTTTACTGAGGTTAAATTTAATAGTTGTTTTTCGATAAGCCACGCACAAGCGGCGCAGGTTATACCTTCGACACTCAGTAATACTTCTGAGATATTATCGTTAGTGGCTATAAATTCGTCTTGAATGTCTTCGTTGTCATAACTTTTTATAAATGCGAGTTGCTCGGGTACCAATTGTTCCACTTTACCTGCACGTACGGTCCGATATTTGTAGTAATCGGTCATACCTTGGTCAACGATGTTTTGTGCAACAGCTTGGCAGCCAATGCAACACATTGGCTGGGCTTTATCGTCAATTATAACGCTTGCACTAAATCCGTTTGGCACATTTTCAAGGCAATGAAAACAAGAGTTAGACATAGTTATACTACTTATAATTAGGAGTAACTAAAACAGTTTGTTCAGTTGGTAACGTTATATTTTCTTTCATTTTCCAACTGCTATCTATAGGCTCAATAAATACTGAGTAGGCACCTGGTGTGTACATATCAAGTAGTGCTGTAAACTCTTGATTGGCATTAGGCGTAAGTGTTGCCTCAAAGTCATGCGCTTTAATAGTACGGTGGTAAAACGAAAGTTTTAAAACATGCACGTTGCTACTGTCACCTTTTGTAAACTTAAAGCTTACACGCTCGTTGGTTACATTTAATTCGCCATGTAAGTAAAGTGCTTTTGCTTTTTCAAACTTAGTCAGTTCTAAGTTTATTGCTTTGCCTTTTTTGTAGTAGTCGTCAACAACCATATCTGGGCCGTTACCTATTGCCGTAATAAATAAGCTAATACAGCCAATAATGGCAACTAACGGAAAAAAGATTAAAAACCAAGGCCAAAAATTCTTATACCACGGAGTAGGTTGCATAGTTGCTCTAAATTAGTTTAGGGAGGTTTATTTTATAGGATTTATACGTAAAAGACTAAAAAAAAGCCTCACAGTGGAGGCTTTTTTGATCTGGATTAATCTATTGAATTAAATAAATTAATTTATAAACATTTTATTAACCGCATGCTTATTTATCTTGCGATAAACTGTAAACATAGGCTGTTAATAAGTGAATTTTTTCTTCACCTAAAATGTCTTTCCATGCAGGCATTACACCAGCACGACCATGGTTAAGTGTTTCTTCAACTGCACGTTGAGAACCACCATATAACCAAATGTTATCTGTCAGGTTAGGCGCGCCAAATGGTAGGTTATGTGCAACCGACCCTTTACCGTCAGCACCGTGACATGCGGCACACATTGCAAACTTAGCTGCACCTGCTGCTGCATCTTTTTGGTTAACAGTACGGCCAGAAAGGCTTAGCACATGTGCTGTCATTTCTTTAACGCCTTGCTCACCAAGAGCATCGCCCCAAGCTGGCATTGCAGCTATACGACCATTAAGGAGTGTTTCTCTAATTTTGTCTGGTGTTCCGCCATATAACCAATCTTTATCAGTTAGGTTAGGAAAGCCGGTACCACCACGCGCATCAGAGCCATGACATTGCGCACAGTTTTGTGAGAACAAACGCTGACCAATTTCGATGGCTAATTGACCATCTGTTTGCTCGTGTTTGTCGCCATTATCAAGTGCTACTTGCTGCGCTGCGTCACCTTCAAACTTAGAATTAACTAAATCTAAAACCGGTACCTGTGCCAATTTATTAAAAATAGGACCGAAGCGCTCTTCTGCAGCTTCATACTCTTTATCAAGTTTAACAAAGCGACCTTCTGCTTTGGCCTCTGCAACTGCTTTTTTAGATTCAGCTAAAGACGTAATACCTTGGTTAGAACTCGTCCATTTACCCAAACCTTCCCAGTTGCCTAAACCTGGGTAAGCTGCAAGGTAATATACTGACCAAATAAAAGTTGCGAAAAACATGTAAGTCCACCATTTTGGTAGTGGATTATTTAGCTCTTCAATGCCGTCAAATTCATGTCCACAGCTTTCACCTTCTTTTACGCCAGCATAGTTTTTTAAGTTCCAAACTAATAGGCCAAAGATGATGCATAAGCATGCAAGGGTTAAAACAATAACCCAAATACTCCAAAAGCTAGTCATTTTTCAGACTCCTTTTCCTCGTTAGAGAGTGTGTTGTTATGTTTTTTTTCATCTTCAAAAATGGCATTAGCAGCGCTGTCAAAACGATTTTTGCTACGCTTGCTGTATGCCCATACAACAATCACAATAAACAATACTAAAATTACCAGAGTCAAAATGCCTCTGTATGTTCCGTAATCCATAATAATTTACTTCAAGTGGGTACCAAGTTGCTGTAAATACGCGATTAGAGCTTGGATTTCTGTTGCGCCTTCGCCGTTATTCATAGCGTTAACTTTTTCAACATCAGCTTTAAGTTCTTCGTCGCTGCCATAACCTAGGCCCGGGTGTTTAGGGTTTTCTGGGTTAATAGCAAAAGTATCACGGAAAATTTGTAGTTTTTTCAGAGTCAGGCTTGTGTCTACCTTATCCTCTGCTAACCAAGGAAAACCCGGCATATTCGACTCAGGAACCACAGCACGTGGGTCAACTAAGTGAGCATAATGCCAATCGTCCGAGTAACGTTTACCAACGCGAGCAAGGTCAGGGCCAGTACGTTTAGAACCCCATTGGAAAGGGTGATCCCATACTGATTCGCCTGCTACAGAGTAGTGACCGTAACGCTCAACTTCATCACGAAAAGGGCGGATCATTTGTGAGTGACAGTTATAACAACCTTCACGTACATATATGTCACGGCCTTCCATTTCTAAAGCATTAAGAGGGCGTAGGCCTTCTACTGGTTTAGTTGTGTCGTCTTGGAACATTAGCGGAGTAATTTCAACTAATGCACCAAAGCTGATAGCAAAAACAGTCAGAATAGCCATAAGGCCAACGTTCTTTTCTACTATTTCATGTTTGTTTTGTGAATTTTTATTGCTCATCATCTCACTCCGTTATGCTAATTGTGCTTGCGCGTCTAACTTCAGAGATTCTTTCTCTGCTGAAATTGTACGGAAAACGTTATAAGCCATAACTAACATGCCTGTTACGATGAATACACCGCCTACAAAACGCATAATGTAGAAAGGATGCGACGCTTCTAAAGACTGCACAAAGCTGTACATTAATGTACCGTCGGCATTTACCGCACGCCACATAAGACCTTGCATTACACCAGAGATCCACATTGCAACAATGTATAAAACAACACCTACAGTGTGTAACCAGAAGTGGGTATTAACTAATTTAACGCTATACATACGACCTTGCGCAAATAACGCAGGAATTAAGTGGTAAATAGCACCAATTGAAATCATAGCAACCCAACCTAGTGCACCTGAGTGTACGTGGCCGATTGTCCAATCTGTGTAGTGAGATAACGCATTTACAGATTTAATTGCCATCATAGGGCCTTCGAACGTAGACATACCGTAGAAAGACAATGAAACAACTAAGAAGCGTAGTACTGGATCAGTACGCAGTTTATGCCATGCGCCTGATAGGGTCATAATACCGTTAATCATACCACCCCAAGACGGTACGAATAGGATAATAGACATAACCATACCTAAACTTTGCGTCCAATCAGGAAGCGCAGTGTAGTGAAGGTGGTGAGGACCTGCCCAAATATATAATGAAATTAATGCCCAAAAGTGAACTACCGATAAACGGTATGAGTAAACTGGGCGACCTGCTTGTTTTGGTACAAAGTAATACATCATACCCAAGAAACCAGCAGTTAATAGGAAACCTACAGCGTTATGACCGTACCACCACTGAACCATAGCATCTACCGCACCTGCGTAGATTGAGTATGATTTAGTTAACGACACAGGCACTGCCATGCTGTTTACAATGTGTAGTACTGCAACAGTAATAATAAAGCCAGCATAGAACCAGTTAGCAACATAAATGTGCGACACTTTACGCTTGATTAAAGTACCAAAGAATACAATAGCGTAAACAATCCAAACCACAGCGATTAAAATATCGATTGGCCATTCAAGTTCTGCGTATTCTTTTGAGCTAGTAATACCAAGTGGTAATGTAATTACTGCTAATACAATAACTAGCTGCCAGCCCCAAAATGAAAAGGCGGCGAGTTTGTCTGAGAAAAGACGCGTTTGGCAAGTACGTTGTACGACGTAATAAGACGTCGCAAACAGTGCACTAGTACCAAATGCGAAAATTACTGCGTTCGTGTGTAACGGACGTAGTCGAGAGTAAGTTAACCATGGTGTATCAAAGTTAAGTGCTGGCCAAGCTAATTGGGCAGCAATCAGAACCCCAATACTCATGCCAACGATGCCCCAAATCACTGTCATAATAGCGAATTGGCGTACAACCTTATAGTTATACTCAGTTTGTGATGCTACTGTTTGGCTCATTTTCTGGCTTCCGCTGCAATAAATGCGTTTAGAAATGAATTACCCACTATTAAAAGTGGGGCCTACTATTTTTCTCAAGCGTGTTACCTAAAACTTCCAATACATGAAAACTTCAGAAAAAAAACTTGAGAAACCCTTATTTTTTTGCGGGTGAAATGATAAATTTTTTGGCCTAAAAAAGATAGGTCAATTACATAAAATTATGACATCAATCAAACTTTGTGAGCTTGTTGTTTATTTTTTGATACAGTTTGTGCCTAATTTGGCCTAATAGTAACACTCGCACTTGTTATTTACAGTCACGATTATTAGTATTTGCTTTTCTTTAGTGCGAAATTGTTATGCTTATATATAGGTTAAGTTTATTCACTGTGGTGTTTTTTTTATTAACAGCGTGTGATTTTTCTAAAAATACAGATGAAAAATTTCTTAAAAATGCCCAGTGCGAAGCCAATTTGCCTTGTACTTTTTCAAATGATGTTAAAGTATGGTTAAGCGAGAAAACCCTTTCCCCCGAAACCCCATTTACTATCTTTAGTGACTTACCTGCAAACGTTACAATTGAAGATGCCAAGCTTAAAGGCATCACTATGTACATGGGTTACATTCCCCAAAAATTTAAAAAAAATAATGATCTTTGGCAAAGTAATACTATGGTTGGTATTTGTTCAGAGCAAAATATGCTTTGGAATTTAGAACTAACCGTTAAAGATAATGCCACCTCTGTAATACAAACACTCAATTACTCTTTTTACGTTACGTATTAAAGTTGCGACTACAAACTCTTGTATACAGCTTACATTTTTGATGTGAGTTCGTTTTCTTATACATACGATTATTTGAGTGACAAGATCAATAAAATTGCCTTTTTAGGTTTTAATACTGACAAAACTTCAATAGTGAATAAGTGCTCTCAAAAAGTTCAACTTTAATTACGACTGAATAAAAAAATCTAATCAAAAAACCTTCCAAAGAGGCTAAATAAGACTATTTAAGCATCAAGTATGCATAAATATGGTTAT
Source organism: Pseudoalteromonas sp. TB25 (assembly GCF_000497995.1). Taxonomy (NCBI): domain Bacteria; kingdom Pseudomonadati; phylum Pseudomonadota; class Gammaproteobacteria; order Alteromonadales; family Pseudoalteromonadaceae; genus Pseudoalteromonas; species Pseudoalteromonas sp. TB25. The sequence goes on along the minus strand of NZ_AUTI01000414.1, from coordinate 10,219 downwards.
TAATTAACATTTAGTTTTGCGGTTTTAATAATGTGCTGTGATTAAGTTGTTAATTTGTCTGTTTTTGGTACGTAGCTCAGTTAATTACATTTGATTACAAAGTGAATCACTTTGGTTTCAGGTGTGTTTCTAATGTTTCCTTGTATTTTCAAGGTATTGTTTTTAAAGTGTATTTATTAATTAACACTGAAACATAATGTAACCTATGTACCTACTATGGTTATTCCATTTTATTTCTTGATATAAATTGAGCTGCCATTAAGTTTTCGTTCAGTTAAAAGCGCCTAAGTTGCCCACCTGACTCACTATTCTAATAAAAAGTGAGCATTACCAATAAAGGTAAATTTCCAACAAGTAGGGTTCTTTCATGAAAAAATCAACTCTTGGTTTAGCTGTAATCGCAGCATTTCCAATGTTCTCAAGTGTGCAAGTTCTTGCTGCTGAAGACTCAGCACAAGCGATCGAAAAAATTCAAGTAACGGGTTCTCGCATTAAGCGCGCAGATATGGAAACCGCTAGCCCAGTTACTATTATCGGTGCTGACGATATTGCTGCTTCAGGCGCAGTATCAGTAGATTCTGTACTACAAAAAATGACCGCTACAGGCGGCGCAATGACAAACCCAGGTATCAATAATGGTTCTGGTGGTAATGCATCAATTGATTTACGTGGTTTAGGTTCACAACGTACTTTAGTACTTGTAAACGGCCGCCGTATGATCAACTCAGGTACAGGCGCAGCTTCTACAGTTGATTTAAATACTATCCCAGTATCTATGATCAAGCATATTGAAGTGCTTAAAGATGGCGCATCTGCTGTTTATGGTACTGATGCTGTTGCGGGTGTTGTAAATATTATCTTAAAAGATAACTTTGAAGGCTTAGACCTTAATGTTAAATCAGCAATCACTACTGAAGGTGATGCAGATGAAACGTCTTTTGATATTACAATGGGTGGTAACTTCGGTCGTGGTAACGTTGTAATCGGTTTGCAGTACACAGACCGTGGCGATGCTTCTCAGGCTGATCGTAGCTTTTCTGATTGTCCATTAACTGAAGATGGCGATGGCAGTGCTCCGTACTGTTCTGGTTCTTCTTATACTCCTAATGGTCATGTTTGGTCAGGTGATGAATCTTTACAAGGTCAAGCTGATAATGGTTGGCATGACTTTGGTACTAGTGATGCTTACAACTATTCGCAATCTAGCTACTTATACACGCCAATGCGTCGTTTAAACCTTACAGGTATTGGTAGTTTTGATTTAACTGATGACACGCGTTTATACTCTGAGTTTACATACTCAAAACGTTGGTCAGAGCAGCAACTAGCACCTCAACCAGTATGGTTCGACTTTGACTACGCTGAGTGGATGGGTGATTCTTTAATCGACCAAAATATTAATTACGGTGATGAAGTTTCTTACGGCCGTCGTATGGTTGACACTGGTACACGTGATTCATCTCAAGTAGTTGATACAGTTCGTTCTGTTATCGGTGCTTCAGGTTATTTAGATAACGGTTTAGAGTGGGATACATCAGTAATTTTTGGTCGTAATGACTCAGTAGATCGCTTAAGCAACCTTCACAATATGGGTTCAATTCAAAGCGAAATTGAAGCTGGTAACTTTAACCCACTTTCACAAGCTTCATGGTCAAGCAGTAGCTTTAGTGATTATGTTTACACTGAGCAAAACTCAGGCGGCAGTCAATTATTTATGATTACAGCTGCGCTTTCTGGTGAGTTAATGGAAGTACCTGCGGGCTTTGTAGGTTTTGCTGCAGGTCTTGAACGCCGTGAAGAAAAAGCGTGGTACACACCAGATTCGATCACTTCACAAGGTCTTGCAAATGATCCACGCGTTGATGCAACAAGCGGTCGTTTTGATGTAAACGAAGCATACCTTGAGCTGGCTATTCCTTTAGTTGCAGATGCTTATCTTGCACAAAATGTAGAATTAAGCGCTGCGATCCGTGCTTTTGATTACAGCACATTTGGTTCTGATGAAACGTGGAAACTTGGTTTAACTTGGCGTGTAAACGACGAATTAATGCTTCGTGGTGTTCGTTCTACAGCTTTCCGTGCTCCTACAGTTGCTGAGCTATACTCAGGTGACTCTCCATCTTATGAGCAAGTTAGCTTCACCGGTGCACAAGATCAGGCTGAAGTAACCGTTGGTGGTAATGACCAATTAACACCTGAATTAGCTGATACAGTTACCGTTGGTGTAGTTTACGAACCAGAATGGTTTGAAGGTTTCTCAATGACGTTAGATTACTACGACATTGAAATCGAAAACGCTATTGCTACAGTAAACAACCAATACATTGTTGATTCATGTCTTGCAACAGATGGCTCTTTAGCGAATCAATCAACAGCACTTTGTAGTTCAGCAAATATCGATTTTAACCAAAGCACAGGTCGTATCGCGTTTAATAACCAACTACAAAACGTAGGTTATGAGCAAACAAAAGGTTATGACTTAAACTTAAATTACAAATTTGATTTAGCTGGCCTTGCTTGGAATACGTCATTAGATGTTACTTACCTTGACGAGTACACTGTTGATGTTATTGAATCAAGCATTGATTACGCTGGTTTAATTACTTCTGGTATAGGTGGTTATGCTGACGTAAAAGCAAACTTTGAGCTAGATGTTAAAGGTGATGCTTGGTCTGCTAACTACAAAGCACGTTACATTGCAGGAATGGATAGCTACAGCTGTTTAGGTAAAGAATCTACATGTTATGCACCAACAACACCATCTGTTGTTTACCATGATGTGAGCGGTTCTTACTTTATCAGTGACATGGTTTCGTTAACTGCAGGTGTAAATAACTTATTCGATAAGCAACCACCATACTACTCAGGTAACAACGATTCTAATACTGACCCGTACACATATGATGTACTTGGCCGTCGTGTATTTGCTGGTGTAAACGTTAAATTTTAACTAGCACATTAATCTTATTAAGGCTCAGTATTTACTGAGCCTTTTTTATTGAACAAAATAAAGGAGACAAGTACACTAAAACGATATTTTAGAAGGAGAACTGATTGTTAAAACAAGATGAAAACTTATCTTTTGTCATTGAACCAGAACTAACACCTCGTTCTGAACAGCGCATAGATCTGTATTTTTCTATCCCTAATGAAATGGGGATTAATCCGCAAACACTTACCGAAGAATCTTACTTTAATAACCACTTTAAATCGCACTTAGCGTATAACGCTAACAATATACACTTGCCTTTAGTGCGAAGTCGTTTTGTTAGTAAAAACAAAGGTGAGCAACAAGATTACCGGCAAAATCTTAATTTATTTTGTTACCAAGTACGTTTAGCCCTTGATGCCGATATAAAAGACGCGTTAAAAATTGATGAGGCAGAAGATTTTTATAAACGGGCTAACGAGGTATATGAGCAAAGCGAAGGGCTTTTAAAAAAGCTGCGTCGCTACACACCAGATGACGAAAAACTACTGCCGTTTTTTACCAATGCTGATAACTATTTAAGTTGGCATGTTGAGCAATCTTTTTTAAAGCTTTTAGATGAAGGCCCACGTAGTAGCGATTATGCAAAAGAGCGTAACGATTTACTGCAGTTTTGTAAAAGCGAAAATACGTATCGAGCAGAGAAAAGCTACAACTCTGAAACAACCATGCAAGACGCAAATCGAATAACAAATAAAATGCGCTTGTTACAACGCTTAATTGAGCACGGCGTAATATTACAGCGTCAAACGCGGTTTCTTAACAGCTACCTTAAGCGATTAGTTAAAGGCACTGTTACAGCCGTTATCATGGCATTTGTGATGGTTGTAATACTCAATGCTCGCTCAACGTTTACGGAAGTCACCGCGACGCTTATTTTAATTTTAGGTGTTATTTACGGGCTACGTGAAATATTTAAAGAGGATATTACACGTATGATTTGGCGAGCCATTGTACAAGGGCGACCTAAGTGGCGATTTAGTTTTAAAAATAGTATTACCAAAGACAAAGTAGCGAGTCAGTTAATTTGGCTTGAATACATGCGCTTTAAAAAAATACCTAAAGAAGTGAAATCTATTTTTTCAAAACGTCGTCAACAAAATAAACAAGCTGCGCAGTGGTTACACTTTGCAAGTGAGACACGTGTTAGTGCGAAAGAATTTTTGCCCGGCTACGATACACTACAGCACACGCTACAATTTAATCTTGCACCATTTGCACGTTATTTAAAACGTGGTGAAGGGAAGCTATATCATTTAGACAGTAATAAAATTTCTAAGCAGGCTGTAGAAAGGCGTTATCAATTAAACATGGTACTTGTGCTAACTGAGGAAGATAAAACACTTTATCAACGCTATAAAATAACGTTAAATCGCAGTAAAATCGTTAATATTGAGCTTATCTACTCCAAAAAATGAGTTTAATTAATTTTAAAAGGGGCTGATACAATCAGCCCCTAATATTTGGTCAGTTTATTTATTAGCTAAGCCATGTTTGCTATATAAAGTTACTTTGTCTGATACTAGCGTGATCTCGATATTTTTTGCTTCATCGCCCCATACACAGTTAGTATGTAGTGTTTTTTCAACACAGTTATCAGCACTGCCTAAAATAGTTTCAACTTCAGTCTTATCCATGCCTACTTTAATTTTTTCATAATTTTCAAGACTTACCTTAGAACAAGCCGCAAGGCTTAATGTAGCTGCGATGATAAGGAGTTTTTTCATTGTTATATCCTACTTAATATTAATGTTTGAATTTTCTGATCTGGACAATCATGCCCATTCGTGGATGGTCAAAGTAATGTACTTCACCACTAATTACACGTCTAAACTGAGAAAAACGGGCTGACTCTATATCGCCGTTTTCTAGCTTTTGGCTAATATCAAAATTAGCTGTTATGTATAAATAATGTCGTAAATGTATTTTAAATAAACCGTCTAGTTCCCATTCTGCTTTTGATTGATCTGGGTCGTTAAATAGCGCCGGTTGTGAATTTAATAAACTTACAAAATCAGGGTTTGAATAGCTAGGTGTTACATTGGGTTCATTTTTAAGATGCTTACCCGCTATTAAATGCATGCTTGGGGCGCGTGACTTGCTTGCGCCTTCAAAGCGCCAGCCAGTGTGTAGAATAGGTGTTAAGCCTTTGCGGTCTAGTTGCCTATATTGCGCTTTAAATTGCAGCTGTTGCGGCGCTAATAAATAAATTTGCTGCATATCATCTTTAGCGGGTGCTAAAGGCGTTACAGGTAGCTCCTCGTAGCTTTGTAGGTAGTCAATACTGTTGTCACATACACCCGATTGCGGGTTTGAATTAACTAATGAATCAGTAAAAGTGCGTTTTTGAAAACGCTCATCGCCATCTATGCAGGCCTGAATTGCTTGTTCAGTGTAAAGAGGGGTCAGTAAGTCTAGCGTATTTTTATCTTCAATAGCTTTGTGCTTAAGGCTAAAGTCTTCTTGTAAATACGGGGCAGGGCGCTGTTTAAATACAAGCACCTCAACCTCAAACCAGCGTTCTGCAAATGCAGTGCTGCTAAATAAGCAGCATAAAACAATAAGCGATTTTTTTAGCAACATTAATGGCTAACCTTTTTTTCGAAATCTGCAATCATTGCAGTGACCATTTTTAAGCGTTCGCGGGCATTTGCCTCACTAATTGCAAAGCGCAGTTTATTTGCGCCATCCATTTTGTACACCTTAGGTGCACTTTGTATCAAGCCAATGATGAAGCTAGGGTTAACCTTGGTATCTTGGCTAAACTCAAAGTAACCACCTTTTGGGTTTGCCTCAATTTTAGTTATACCTAAACTACTAGCTTTCATTTTTAATAATTGTAGGCTAAATAGGTTTTTAGCAGCATCAGGTAGTAAACCAAAGCGGTCTATTAGTTCTACCTGAAGTTCATCCATATCATCAAGGTTAGCACAACTTGCAATGCGCTTATACATACCCAAGCGTGCATTAACATCGTGTATGTAGTCATCAGGTAATAATGCAGCCAGCTTTAAATCTACTTCGGTTTGTTTTTGAAGTAGGTTTTCAAGCGTTGGCTCTTTACCTTCGCGCAGCGCATTTACGGCTTGTTCGAGCATTTCCATATACAAACTAAAGCCGATGGTTTGCATTTGGCCTGATTGATCATCGCCAAGTAGCTCACCCGCACCACGAATTTCTAAGTCATGTGTAGCGAGGGCAAAACCTGCACCTAAGTCCTCTAATGATTCAATTGCTTGTAAGCGTTTACTCGCATCTTTAGAAAGGGCTTTAGGGTCACCTGTTAGTAGGTAGGCATACGCTTGATGGTGGCTTCGACCAACTCGTCCACGTAATTGGTGTAACTGGGCAAGGCCGAGTTTATCTGCTCTGTCCATGATAATGGTATTAGCCGTAGGCACATCAATACCGGTTTCGATAATCGTGGTACATACCAGCACGTTGTATTTTTGATGGTAAAAGTCAGTCATTATTTGCTCAAGCTCTTGCTCGCGCATTTGGCCATGGGCTGTAGTCACACTGGCTTCAGGTACCCATTCACTAATTTCTTGTGCAACACGCTCGATAGTTTCTACGTTGTTATGTAAAAAGTAAACTTGGCCACCGCGTTTAATTTCTCGCAGTACCGCTTCGCGTATTAGTTCTACATCGCGTTGGCGTACAAAGGTTTTTACCGCTAAACGTTTAGCCGGTGGCGTTGCGATTATCGATAAATCGCGCATGCCGCTCATGGCCATGTTGAGTGTACGAGGTATTGGCGTTGCAGTCAGTGTGAGTATGTCTACATCGGCGCGCAGTGCTTTAATTTTCTCTTTTTGGCGAACACCAAAGCGATGCTCTTCATCAACAATTAACAAGCCTAAATCGTTAAATTTAATGTCTTGTTGAATAAGTTTATGCGTGCCAATAACTATATCGAGCTTACCATTGGCCATTTTTTCAAGTGTGTCTCTTTGCTCTTTAGTGGAGTTAAAGCGCGAAAGCACACCTACTTCAATAGGAAAATCAGCAAAACGGTCTTTAAAGTTTTCATAGTGTTGTTGAGCGAGCAAGGTGGTGGGCACTAAAATGGCTACCTGCTTATCATCGTTAACTGCTACAAAAGCAGCGCGCATGGCCACTTCTGTTTTACCAAAGCCTACGTCACCACACACTAAACGATCCATCGCTTGTTTTGATTGCATATCACCTAATACGGCTTCTATGGCGTTGCGCTGATCGTCTGTTTCTTCAAAAGGAAAGCTATCGCTAAATTGACGATATGCGGGGGCATCTAGAGTAAATTTATTACCAGGTTTTGCTTGGCGCTGAGCATAAATGTCGAGTAATTCTGCGGCGACATCGCGAACTTTTTCAGCAGCACGTTTTTTTGCTTTTTCCCATGCATCTGAGCCAAGCTTATGCAGCGGGGCGCTGGCTTCTTCACCACCAGAGTATCGACTCAGCATATGCAATGCAGATACCGGCACGTACAATTTAGCTTCACTTGCGTAAGTAATTGTTACAAACTCAGTAACTACACCTGCAGCATCAATTGTTTGCAACCCCTGATAACGGCCAACACCGTGATCAAGATGCACAACAGGTTGACCTTCTTTAAGCTCTGCTAAATTACGAATTAGCGCATCTTGGCTGGCTTCGTACTTGTGCTTGCGGCGTCTGCGCTGAGATACTTTTATGCCAAGCAGTTCTTGCTCGGTAATAATAGAAAGGCTTGGTTTAGTGCCAAGTACGACACTTTGCTCGAGCGGACTTACTATTAAGCCTACGTCACTTGCACTTTTTATAAATTGTTCGAGTGTTTCAAATTCTTTAAATTTTAAACCGCTTGGCTTTAAAATGCTCAGCAATGATTCGCGACGACCGTCCGATTCAACACTGAGTAATATGCGGCCTTTTTTCTTTTTTTGCTCTGCTACATAATTTATAAACGCGCCATAAGGTTCATGCTGTTTATGATCAATACGAATGGCCGGCAGCTCGCTAACGCTTAAGTTTTTATTACCTGCTTTAGTGCCAAGCTTTGCAAGGGATAATCTAATACGTGCAAAATTGCCTAAATTAGAAAACAGCTCTTCAATAGGCTGATAAAGCGCATTGGGTTCAAGTAATGGACGAAGTGGGTCAACTCTGCGGTTTTCATAGCGTACATTTACATCGTGCCAAAAGTTATCTGCCGCATGCTCTAAATCACCCAGCTGCATAACGGTTGTTGTATCTGGCAGGTAGTCAAAAATAGTCGCGAGCTTTTCAAAAAACAACGGCATGTAGTATTCAATACCTGCAGGCCAGTTACCTTTGCTTACTTGCATGTATACTGAATCTTGCTGCGAGCTTGCGCCAAATTTTTCACGGTAGCTTATTCTAAAGCGTTCAATATCAGCGTCGTTAGTAGGAAATTCATGCGCTGGAAGTAGCTCAATTTTATCTACTTTTTCATCAGAGCGCTGTGTTTCTACATCAAATAAGCGAATGGTATCGAGTTCGTCATCAAAAAAGTCGAGTCTAAATGGGTGTGGGCTACCCATTGGGTATAAGTCAACGATAGAGCCGCGTATAGCGTATTCGCCATGCTCCATTACTTGTTGAACATTTAAATAACCAGCTTGCTCTAAGTTGTCACGAAAATTATGTGTGTCTAGTTTGTCGCCTACTTTAAAGTTTATTGTTGAACCGTAAATAAATGAGGCCGGGGCTGTGCGCAACATTAAAGTAGATACAGGCACAATTAACACACTTTGTTGTTCTTTTTTTAAGGTGTTTAAAGTGGCCAAACGGGCTGAAATAATATCTTGATGGGGAGAAAAATGATCGTATGGCAGAGTTTCCCAATCAGGAAATACCATGACTGGGTTATCGGGTAATAAATATTCTAATTCTGTTTCAAGGCGCAGTGCACTTGGTGTATCAGGCGTAACAATTAAGACTAAGTTATCTTGTTGTTTAACGCCTTCAGCAATAGCAATACTTAAACCACTTCCGCTTAGCTGGCCCCATTGAATTTTATCTTTATGAGATTTTACCCAAGGCAAGGCTGCCCATTGCTCAAACGCCATTTATTACTCCATTTATAGTTGGCTCTTAGCAAGTAAGAGCCATCTTGAGTTAAGGTTACTTAGTCTCGGTATATTTTTGTTAGGTCTTTATAGTGATCAATTCGTCTATCACGTAAGAAAGGCCAAATACGTCTTACGTTTTCTGAGCGTTTTTGATCAATTTCTACTACTAAAATTTGCTCATCAGTATTATTAGCCTCTGCTAATAGTTCACCTTGTGGGCCTGCAATAAACGAATTGCCCCAAAACGAAATACCATCGCTTTGCGCACTAGGGTCACTTTCATGGCCAACGCGGTTACAGCTAATTACCGGCACGCCATTGGCAACAGCATGGGCACGCTGGCTAATAACCCACGCATCTTTTTGACGAGTTTGCTCAGCAATGTCGTCATTAGGATCCCAACCGATAGCAGTTGGGTAAATTAATACCTCAGCGCCAGCCATTGCCATTAAACGTGCAGCTTCAGGAAACCATTGATCCCAACATACTAGCACGCCTAATTTACCCACCGAGGTTTGAATAGGCTCAAAACCGATATCACCTGGGGTAAAGTAAAATTTTTCGTAAAAACCTGGATCATCAGGAATATGCATTTTGCGGTATTTACCTGCAATACTGCCGTCTTGCTCTAATACAACCGCAGTATTGTGATAAAGGCCCGTAGCGCGTTTTTCAAATAAAGACGCGACAATAACAATGCTTAGCTCTTTAGCAAGCTCACCTAAGGCATTACTGCTAGGGCCTGGAATGGTTTCGGCTAAATCAAATACGTCAACATTTTCGGTTTGGCAAAAATAGAGGCTTCGGTGTAGCTCTTGGAGTACAACCAGTTTTGCACCTTTTTGAGCGGCTTCACGAATGGCACTTATTGATTTTGCCATATTGTCCTTTGCGTTATCGGTATTGCTTTGTTGCACTAACGCAACGGTTAATTTTGCAGGGCTTGTCATTGTGCTGCTCCAGCTAAAAATCCACGAGGTAATTGCATTGTAATACAGTGCAGGCTGCCAAATTGTTCAATAATTGGTTGGCAATTTACGCCAATAATAGTGTGTTGTGGGTATGCTTTTTGAACTTGTGCAAGAGCACGTTTATCATTGGCATCATTATACGTTGGCACAAGCACAGCATTATTAATAATTAAGTAGTTAGCGTAGGTAGCCGGTAAGCG
>NZ_AUTI01000413.1:0-5063 GCF_000497995.1 Pseudoalteromonas sp. TB25 | reverse complement strand
GTCGTTACCGATTACTTGTGCGCTTACCATGGCTGCGGCTTCTGGTATTACCGGATTTACCTTGCCAGGCATAATAGACGAGCCCGGTTGAAGTGCTTCTAGCTCTATTTCGCCTAAGCCCGCAAGTGGTCCTGAGTTCATCCAGCGTAGGTCGTTCGCTATTTTCATTTGTGCTACAGCGAGTACTTTTAATTGCCCCGAAAGCGCTACTATGGCGTCTTGTGAGCCGATGTTATAAAAAAAGTTACTACTAGGCGTAAATCTAATGCCTACATTGGCACTCAGGTTTTCTGCAAATTTGGCTGCAAACTTAGGGTCTGCATTTATTCCTGTTCCAACAGCTGTACCGCCTTGTGCCAGTTCGCATACACGCTCTAAGCTATGTCTAATTCCTGCTGCGGCATGGTTAACTTGTGACTGCCATGCACTTAGTGTTTGATCAAATGTAACAGGCATTGCATCCATTAAATGCGTACGGCCCGTTTTAACTATATGGCCTACTTCAGCTTTTTTCTTTTCTAGGCTTTGCGATAAGTTTTCAAGCGAAGGAAGTAATTCATACACTACATTTATTGCGCTACTGAGTGCGATAGCAGTAGGGACTACATCGTTAGAACTTTGCCCCATGTTTACATCATCATTAGGGTGAATGCTTTCACTGCCTAATCGGCTAGCAAGCGTTGCAATAACTTCGTTGGCATTCATATTTGAGCTTGTGCCCGAACCGGTTTGAAAAATATCAACGGGGAAATGCTCAACATGCTCGCCATCAATAATACTTTGACAAGCTTGCTCAATAGCATTTGCTTTGTCTTTACTTAAATGGCCAAGCTCGCAGTTACTTTGCGCAGCAGCTTGTTTTATATAAGCCAGTGCAGTGATAAATTGCTTTGGCATAGATAAGCCACTAATGGCAAAGTTATTAACTGCTCGTTGTGTTTGCGCCTGATAGAGCGCATCAGTAGGTACTTGTAGCTCGCCCATGCTGTCTGATTCTGTTCTAAAGTTGCTCATAAGTGTGCTCCTTAAAAAGGGTTGAATTCGTGACTAAGAATACGAGCTTCACGCTCAAGTATTAAAAATTGTGCAGTATTGTTATGCACCTTATAAAACCGTTTTAATGCTAATAATGGCTTGTATAGCTGCTCTAAACATTGTTTACGAATAGCATTATGTATAAGAGGGTCGCACATTTTGTTCATAATTTCATGGTGTGTGCGCCTAAGATAAAACTCTTGAAGCAAGGGATTATGTTGTTGCTCAAATTTTTTGGCGACGTTAAGGGCGGTTTCTATGTAATCGGCAACGAGCATGGGGGCATGCAGGCCAGGTCTTAAGCAATGACAAGAGAGTTCTTGATGGTAGCGATGCTGGGCATAATTTGAAGACATAAAAAACCGACTCAAGTTAACGATAATAGTTATCATTACATTTAATCGGTTTCAGTGTAAACAGTTATTATAAAAATTATTTGCGTTACTAATTTGAGTATTAATTGTAGCCAAGAATAAATATCTGATCTGTTTCATGTTTGCTCATCGCCTGTTGATTATGTTTAGGGTGCGAAAGTAAATCGATTACTGTAGCTCTCATATCAACGGCGTAACTATGATCGTCGGTGGTTTTTTCGGTTATAGCAATGGCCGCGTCTACAGCGGTATAAGGGGGTATATGCATAATTTTATCCTTTGAAATTTAATATAAGTTAAACCCTTTAGTGGGTTAACAATATAAAAGCATATTACGTACCAACCATAATGAGCCAGCTCAACCATATGATAGTTATAGTATTTAAAAATTACCTTTTTTTCATCACGACAAAATAAGCTAAATTTGCTTTACTGTTGTGCATTAATCTACAATTTTGGTGCACAGTAATGACAAAGCCATTTTCACAAGCCTGTGAAAACAATAAAACCCCTATTTTAGAGCAATTAAAGGACGTATTAAAAAATACTAAAACAGTCCTCGAAGTCGGATCAGGAACCGGCCAGCATAGTGTGTTTTTTGCAGAGCAATTACCGCATTTACAATGGCATACAAGTGATCGCGCTATAAACCACGAAGGGATTAATTTATGGCACCGCGAAGCTAATTTAACTAATTTACATGCACCACTTGAGCTTGATTTAAATAATGAATGGCCTGTAGATAAGGTTGACGCTATTTATACTGCAAACACATTTCATATTGTAAGTTGGCAATTAGTTGAACGTTTTTTTGACGGTGTTAAACGTCACTTAAATAGCGACGGTATGTTGTGTATTTATGGGCCATTCAAATACCAATGTGAATTTACCAGCCCAAGTAATGATGACTTTAGTGCCTTTTTAACAGAGCGCGATCCGTTAAGTGGAATAAGAGATTTTGAAGCAGTTGAACAACTAGCTAAGCAAGCAGGGCTTACGCTTATTAGCGATACTGCCATGCCTGCAAATAATCAGTTACTCGTTTTTAAACGGCAGTAATGAGCTACATTGCTCTTTATATATATCAATATGGCCGCGTTCACGCTTTAAGTAGTCGCTTATTGCATTACTGAAATCGCTATCAACAATATGGTGAGCAGAGTAGGTAAGTACGGGTTCAAATCCGCGTGCTATTTTGTGCTCACCTTGTGCTCCCGAATGAAAGCAGCTGAGTTTATGCTTTATTGCAAACTCAATACCTTGGTAATAGCACAGCTCAAAGTGAAGCGAATCTACTTCTTCACTTGCTCCCCAGTAGCGCCCATAAAGTGTATTCTCACCTACTAAACTAAGTGTTGCAGCAATCACGTTGTCGTCTTTTTTGGCCAGCATAATAACGAGGTTATTAGCCATTAATGCATGTAAAAGCGTAAAAAACTCCATATTTAAATAGCCCAAATGACCAGATCGCTTTAAGTAGGTACGCTGATAAAACTCATAAAACAATTGCATTATCTCGGGCGTAATTTGCGTTCCTTGCAGCCATTCAATATCAATATTTTGTTGCGCTATTTTAGCTCGCTCTTTTTTAAGTGACTTACGTTTTCGTGAGTTAAGTATTTGCAAAAAATCGTCAAAGGTTTCAAAACCTTTATTAAACCACTGAAATTGCACACCCACTCTTAGCATGGCATGTTGCTCAGTTAATGATGTTGCTTGGGCTTGGTCGCAAAAATTAACATGCCACCCCGACCACCTTTGCTCAGCACTGTGTATATTAAGTTGCTCTGTAATGTACTGATACACCGCATTTGGGTTAGCGTGCTCGATAGCAATACGCTTGCCTTCAATAGGGCTAAAGGGAATGCCAGATAGCCACTTGGGATAATATTCTAAACCGTGTTTTTCGTATGCCTCAGCCCATGCCCAGTCAAATACGTACTCGCCGTATGAATGACTTTTTAAATACCCAGGTGCAAGCGCAATGAGCGTATCATCTTCAAAAATAGCGAGGTGATGGGGCTGCCAACCGCTTTTTTGTGTTACGCATTGGCTTTGCTCAAGGGCATATAAAAAAGCATGTTGAGTAAATGGTTCATCACCAAATAAACGTTGCCACTGCGCCTGATCAATCTCATTAATACTGCTAAACCATTGGTGCGAAAACGTTCCCATGACTACTTACCTTGTAGTTGTTCTAAGCTGTTCTACGTTTTTAATAAACGTACTAATTTGCTTTTTAAGCTCGGTAAAATGAGGATTATAAGTTAAGCGTTGTAAAGCCGGATAGTGTTTTAAGTTGGCGCTTGTACGCTCTCCTAGTTGTGGATTTTTTGTTGTTTTACATGTTTTGTACAGGGACTCGTCGTTAATAAAGCTGCCACAATTACGATAGGTTGCGTTAATCCCATAATGTGGATTTTGCGGTGAGTTAACAATAGCAATATGCGACATACCATGAACTTTTTTACACTGAGGCGATGTGCATTGCGGGTTATTTACTGTGTAGTCACTAGCAAAGTCTGGCGGTAAAATATCAGTGCTTCCATAAAGTACTAAAGTATCGAGCGGCTTATATTTTACTGAATTATCTTTGTGTAACGCACTTAATAATTTTAGCGTGGCACGCGTATCTATCGTGGTATCAATATCGCTAAGTACACTAAAAATAGGTAATTTAAGTGCAGAGCGTTTGTTTAAGCTACTTACGCTTGCAAGTGACATAGCATAGTACGACGCGGCAGCTGCATTTAAAGGAAATGATTCATACTTAGCAAAGTCTACATCGGCGTCTTTATCTATCCAATTAACAAAGGGTATGGCATCAATCCTTTTTGCTATCCAGCCGTACTTATTATGTGGCTCGGAGCCTGGCGAATAAAGCATAAGCGCTTTAATTTTGGGTGAAACTGTGTACTTGGTTGCGTAATCAATAAGTAACGCTGCACCGGTAGAGTAACCTGCGAGTATCACCTCATCAAAGTCTTGCACCGAGCGTTTAATACCGTATTTTATTGCCTGTTGCCATTGGCTAACCTCTACATTGAGTAATGCACTTGCGGCGCTTCCATGTCCTGGTAATAAAATAGTACGCACAGTATAGCCTTGTTGATAATACACTTGTGCTAAATCGTGATACGTAAAGGGTGAGTCAGTTAGCCCGTGAACTAATAGTGCAACTTTATTGCTGTTTGGATGCGTAAGCTCAAAAGGGGCAATAATATCTGCAATAGTAGGGTCAGGTTTTCGCGTACCTTGTGTTACTAATTGCTGGTACGTTTGTGTAATAACAGGGCATGGCATATCTGCACGTGGATTGGTTTTATTTATATGTTTATATGCAAAATCTAAGTAATCGTTAAATGGTAAAAGGGCGTGGTAATTAAAGCGCTGGTGGTTGTGCTCTTTTTCAAAGCGTAATAAGCCTTGTTGCTTACTTTTTGTTATAAATTTAAAGTCGCTTGCCTGCGATATACAGTTTTGAGCGACGGTAATATGCGAAAAAATACTTAAAACAAAACCAAAAGCTACTCTTAAAACTATTCTTAAAATTAAATCACTATTATTCATTAACTACTGCATATTGGACAAGACACTCGGTTAGCTTAATGAGTTCAAGCGGTTTTGCAAGATGTTGGTTAAATCCAACGGCTT
>NZ_AUTI01000412.1:0-29507 GCF_000497995.1 Pseudoalteromonas sp. TB25 | reverse complement strand
ATAACGTCGGCAGTTAAAGCAATAATCGGGAGTTCTTGTTCGGTTTTAAACTGGCGGATTAGGGCCGTTGCCCTATAGCCATCCATTACAGGCATTTGGCAATCCATAAGCACTAAGTCAAAATGCTGCTTTTTAACTATATCAACGGCCAGTTCGCCATTTTCTACTATATACGGCACAATCCCCAGCGAGCCAAGCATCGCTTTAATAACCATTTGATTCACTGGGTTGTCTTCTGCGACCAAAATGTCTAGCGAAGTAATATTAGTATTATCAAATGTAATAACATGTTCTTTTTTAGGCTCTGTTGTTTCTAATTGCATTGAAAATGTAAACGTAGAGCCTTTATCTATTTCACTTTCAAGTGCTATTTCTCCCCCCATTAATTGGCTTAGCTCTTTTGCTATTGTTAAGCCCAGCCCTGTACCACCAAATTGCCTAGAGGTAGAGCTATCAGCTTGGGTAAATGCATTAAATAATTTTTTATGTTGGCTTGGCTTTATACCTATTCCGGTATCCCTAATGGTTATAACAAGCTGTACTTTATTGGCGGCAGTAAACTCTGTTTCTATGTTTAAAGTAACGCTGCCTTGGCTTGTAAATTTAATCGCGTTACTACATAAATTAAGTAATATCTGCTCAATTCGCATCGGATCACCAATAAACCAGGTATCTAAAGGTAGCTTTGAGTTAACTTGCCATTTAATACCTTTGTTAACAGCGCTTTGTTCAAACATATTGTTTATGCGTGTTATTAAGGCACCTAGGTCGAATGCAATAGATTCAATAACTAACTTTTGGGATTCTATTTTTGATATATCAAGAATGTCATTAATTAAGTTTAATAAACTTTTAGATGATGAGTTTATTTTATCTAAATAGCCAATGAGTGTAGTTGCAGTGTCTGTTTCGCGAGCAAGTGAAGAAAAACCAATAACGGCATTGAGCGGTGTTCGTATTTCGTGGCTCATATTAGCTAAAAATTGGCTTTTAGCTTGATTAGCTAAATCGGACTGCTGTTTTGCTTGTGCGAGTGAGTGTGTACGCTCTGCAACTTGACGTGTAAGCGCTATTTGTTGCTGATTAAACAGTAGTAAAACCATTAAAATTAAAGAACATACGGCAACTTGAAGTATGAGTAATAATAAAGTTAGCTGACTATTATGTTGTGTTAAAAAGCTTTCTTTAAGGGATAGTTTTACAATCCATTTTTGCCCTGCAAAGTCCACGTCAAACGACATTAAACGGCTGCCTTTGGCTTGCTGAACATCTTGAGAGTAATTACTATAAAACGGCGGTGTATTTGTATCTTCATATATACCAATCGAAAACATATCAGACTGCTGTTTAGTAATAGCTTGTTCAATAATACTTCGTACTAAAAATACACCTGTGGCATAGCCTTTAATTGTTTCTTTATCGTTACTTTGAGAATACACAGGAGCAAATAATAAATAAGCTGGCTTAGGCTGTTTGGTCTGTACTAGTTGAATTATCTTAGTCCCTACGGGCATATATTTTATAGCAGGGTTAAGCAGGGAATTTTTTCGATCAGGGTTTGAAAATACATTAAAGCCAATAGCTTTTTGATTACCATTAAAAGGAGCTATGTATTTTACTATAACAAGGGGATCGCTAATTTCAAGAGGCTCACCTACTACATCAACATCTAAATGGTAAATGTTTGATATCTCTTGAGCAAAGACGTCTCGTTGATCTTGAGGTATTTTTGCATTCCACGATAAAGCGTGAATAAACGCATGCTGGGTTAGTAATTGGCTAGCATAAGAATAAAAATCTTGTTGGCTTAATGTTGAAGATGATTGAACCTGACTTGCTAGGCTCTGCACTGCAATAATACTGCGATTTGTATATCTATAAAGGCTGTTTTCTATAACATGGACTTCACGTTCGGCGATTTTAATTGTGCTTATACGGTTTTCTTGATCGTATAGCTGTGTTGTGACCGCAACCGACACAAATAAAATAGAACATACTGCAATTGTTGGAAACGCCGATATATTATGTTGGTTAGACTTTTGTGGTAATAAAGAAAGTAAAAACGGAGTTGCAATTATTACTCCTAATGTATCGCCAAGCCACCAGTAAATAACATTCTTCCAATGATTATCAATACTGTAAACTGAGTTAAATTGACTAAGAGCGAACACGCCAAAGTTAGCCGAAATTAAACTGACTAATATGGCTATGACGAGAATAAAGTAAATTATGTTTTTACGCTTTTTAAAGCGTAGTGGGTGGCCAAGCCAAAATTTTAGTAAAGCAGCGCCCACCATTGCCTGTATAACCACACCAAAGGCGATATACATAGCCTCGTTAAATGAGTTACCGACAAGGACTAGCTCATGAGCTGAACTATCAAAAATATTTAAATTAAATGCAATTGCAGCTACAAATAAAGGCGGGATAAAGCGCCACCACCAAATATAACAACCGACCAAAGCTATACCAGCAGGTAACCAAATTGGAATTATTTGCGAATTAAAAGCAAGTTTAGTGAGTGCTATACCCACTAAAAAATATGCTAAAGCAAACATGATGTAAAAAATAATAGAATGATTTTTAGAGTTAAAATTTTTCACATAAGGTCCAAGCAATTATTATTATCGTTTTGAAATATCAGTATAGCTAACAGTAAGTTATTTGGGTTATTTTTATAATGGTAACTGTTTTTTGCTAAATGATTGTTTAAGCACAACTGTTGATTCTATATTTGCGATACAACTTAAGCCACCTAGTTGATGTTTTACAAACGTTTCGTAGCTCTCAAGATCATGGGCAATTATTTTTAATAAATAATCATAGCTCCCTGATATTACACAACACTCTAATACATGTGGTAATTTTTCTACATGTTGCTCAAATTGCTCTGCAGCACTTACCGAGTTTTGGCTTAATCGCACAAACGCATATACCAACACATTAAGGTTAAGTGCTTTAGGGTTTATGGCGGCGNGGTAGCCGGTAATAATGTTTTCTTGCTCTAACTTTTTTATACGTCTTAGGCAAGGTGTATCCGATAGGTTAATACTACTGGCCAAGTCTGAAACCGACATACGAGCTTGGCTTTGCAGTGCAACGAGTAATTGCTGATCTTTTTTATCTAACATAGTTGTCGGCTTTTATTAATTATTTTTATATTTGTAGTGATTATTGCTAAGTATTGCAGTTTTTACTAATTTTTTTGGCGTTTTACCCTCATTGAACTCTGTTAGCATTTAACTATAAAAATAATAGAGCACAACAATGAACACACATACCGCTATTTTCGATCACTGGATACGAACAGAGTTTGTCACTTTAAATAGTGAATTAGAGCAGCTTTATTGGCAGCAAACCGATAAAGCAAATGTAGAAGGGGTAGGCGAGGCCTTAAAGCAACAATTAGAAAAAAAAGGCAACGCATTAGTTAGCAATTTATTAGCCGAGGGCAACACAGATCAAGGCTTTGATAGCGCTTTTGACTTACTCGGTAACGTAGGATTGTTTATGGCAGCGTGTAGGCGCCATGAAATTACTGAGCCAAGCAGAGAAACCACCTCTCCACTAATAGAAGCCTCAGCGCTTGCTATGCATATTGGTGCATCCATTGGCGTAACCCCTCGTTTTGCTACCGCCCATTTAACTACTCATAACAAAGCACTTAACGGTATTTATAAACGATTTACTAATTTACCCGATGAAAAGCTATTTATTGATTACAACACCCAAGGTATTTTGGCCTATAAACGAGCAAGTGATGCTTTATTAAAAATACTGCCGTTAGGCATTTCACACCCCTTGTGTGGTGAGTTATTAAAAGTAGCTAAACAAGCGCTTATAGATGTTATTGAATCAAATAATGCACTTTATTCTGAGCTCGATACAGATCGCTTTTTTAACTGCGTTCGCCCTTATTATAAACCGTATCGTGTAGGTAAAGAGGTTTACAGAGGTGCAAATGCTGGTGACTTTGCAGGTATTAACGTGATTGATATGTTACTAGGCCTTTGTAGCGCAAACGAGCCTAGTTACTCGCAAATGCTGGTGGATAAGTTTTTATATATGATGCCAGAGGATCAGCAAATACTACGAGAAGCCATGCGTATGCAAAGCTTTATGGATGACTTTTTACAAGCAGAGCAATATAAAAATACAGGTTGGTTTAAAAACCACGCAAAGTTATTTATCCAAGTGTGTAAATTACATGGTGACACCGCGGTCGGTCATCATAATCAACTGGTTGAAAAGTTTATTGCTCAGCCTTCAAAAAATATGCAACAGCAGTATATGAGTAAAGTAACAGCAAGTGGTCCGCCGCTTCATGTATTGCTTGATTCGCTCGAAAAACTAAGAGATAGGCGAGCCAGCGCAAAACGCGACGATATAAAAACACGTTTTGACGATCTAAATACACTTAAAAAATGGATTAAATAACATGCTTAAAAACGATTTTTGTATGGCCGATGGCTGTTATTTATTAAACCACTCGGTAGGGCGTCCTCTTAAAAATACACAGCAATATTTAGCACAGCACTATTTTTTACCATGGGAGAGCTCAAGTAAAGAACCTTGGCAGCAATGGCTTCCCGCAGTTGAGCAATTTACTAGCGCACTTAGTAAGTTATTTAATGCGCCTAGTTCGCAGTTTTGTCCTCAAGTTAATTTATCAAGTGGCTTAACAAAGTTGCTTATGTCGCACCCTCGATTACAGCAAAAAAATTGTAAAGTGCTTATGGCGCAAAGTGATTTTCCGAGCATGGGTTTTGCAATGCAAAAAGCATTACCAGAGTGCGCACAAATTATGTTTATACCAGAGCACGAAAACCTAACTGATATTAATGTTTGGCAGCGCTATATAACTTGCGATATCGACTTGGTTTTTATAAGCCATGTGTATTCAAATACAGGTGTACAGGCGCCTGTATACGATATTGTAGCTATAAGTAAATTAACCAATAGTTTATCAATAGTTGATGTTGCTCAGTCAGCGGGGGTTATACCGCTTGATTTAAGCGTGCTCGATGCGGACTTTATGATTGGCTCGAGCGTTAAATGGTTATGTGGTGGCCCAGGTGCAGCTTATTTATGGGTTAACAAAAATCAAATAGAGTATTGTGAGCCTAAAGATGTGGGTTGGTTTTCGCATCAAAATCCATTTGAGTTCGATATTAACCACTTTGAATATAACGCCAGTGCGCTCAAGTTTTGGGGTGGCACCCCTTCTGTAGCGCCTTATATTATTGCCGCAAATAGTATTACCTACTTTGCAGAGCTAACAGCTCATAAGGTAAGGGTGCATAACTTAGCGATGCTTACGCTTATTCATGAGCAACTAAGCGAATATGTTGTATCACCTATGAGTGGTGATAAATGCAGCGGGACTGTTATTTTGTTTTTTAACAAGCAGCAAGACCATGTACTTACAGAGCTTAATAAAGCGAAAGTCAGTGTAGATGCTCGCAAATTTGGAATACGAGTATCGCCACATATTTATAATACTCAAGAAGACGTTGCGCAATTTATTTCTATAGTAAAACGAGCGCTTAAGGGTTTTGGCTAAGCTGCTGCTTTCTTTGCTTTAATGACTCTATTTTTTGCTGCGTTTGACTAATTGATGCGTCGTAGGCTTGTTTTAATGAATTTGTTTTAGTTGCGATAGCATCAGCAATAGACGAAGCGCCTAAACGATTGGCCTTATCTTGGGTCATATAATCTATTTGTTGTTTTTTAGCTGCGTATTCTTTTTGGCTTTGTTCAATAGATAGCTCAAGGCGCTTTATTTCACGCTCTATTTGCTGAACCTCTAAGTAGTCATCAACAGAGGTATCGGTAATACCTTTACCGGGCGTAGAGCTTTTATATGCTTCAATTACATTTATATCTTTAAGAGTAATAACTTGTGCATCTTTAGCGCAAGGCGTTTGGCTAAAAGTAGGAACGCCCTTAATTACACACTTATACACTGTTGTACTTTGTGCCAAGGTAAAAAATGGTGCTGCCGCGCAAAATGATAGCAATATGAACCGGATCATAGCTAAACCTAAAAGTGGCTAAAGTTGTGTTAATAATGCCCTAAGTTATTACTAGGCACAATTTGTTTAGTTTTTATAAATTTTAGGCACAAAAAACCACAATCAAGTGGTTTAAATTAAGTATGTTCCAGAGGGGGGTAGACTTGCTTACATCCATGTAATCAATCGCTGCGCGACGCTTGCAGCGGCCCAAAATGTTCCAGACATTTTGTCGAACCCTGTCGAGGGTTCTCACCCTCCCAATTTAGTATCGGTGTTAAATTTTAGGCACAAAAAAACCACAATCAAGTGGTTTAAATTAAGTATGGTGGAGAGGGAGGGATTCGAACCCTCGATAGAGCTACAAACTCTATACTCCCTTAGCAGGGGAGCTCCTTCGGCCACTCGGACACCTCTCCAACGCATAACCGGTTGTATTGATGGAATAAAAAAAGCCACCAATTAAAATATGGTGGAGAGATAGGGATTTGAACCCTAGATGGGCTATAAACCCATGCCGGTTTTCAAGACCGGTGCATTCGACCACTCTGCCATCTCTCCGTGACGCAGAATAATACTTAGGTGATACCGCTGTGTAAATAGCAAAATGACTGTTTGCCTAAAAAACATACGTAAATGAGGTTTTTTTTGTAAATAAGGGGAAATTAAGGCAATTTTTAATAAAATAAATAGGTTGCAGCAAACAATGGGAGCTAAATAAGTGACTTCATTTAGTGGTTGAGTGTTCGCTGCACCGAAAAATAATCATGGTTGGGTGATTATTTATATTGAGCTGCACCGCTAAGTGCTAGTCTTTTACCAATCGTGTTAAGTTTAGCTAACATTCTTGCTTTACGGTTAGTTGGTTTAACGGCTACTTGCGCTACTGCTGTTTGATTTAATGTATTAATTGGTTTCATTATTTTGCTCCGATCGTATCTGTTGAAATTGCGTGCATTTTGCACGTTGTTAGATTAAAAATACAACGATAAAAATTGAGCCTGAGGGATTAGTTAAACTAATCTGAATTGATTTTATTAATATGCGATTCAGTAAGTTGCATTACTGTTTTTGCATAGCTATTTATATGACGGTTGGTTTTAACCCCTTTGATGTTGGGGTCTTTGGTTTTTTAATTTATTTTTATGCATTTTATACAATGTTTTTTGATTATTTATTCGGATTAAAAAAATTTAATTAAACGTTTGTTATCTCACTCTAAAATACATTGCTGGAAACAAAAGCTTGTCACTACTTATAATTATTAAACCAAGTATCAAAAAACAGAGCCAAAAATCATTGGCATGGCTTAAAAATATCTGTAAAAAGCGCAGCTTTTCTTATTGTATATTTACTACAACGGGAAGCTTTGACGATGACTGCGCTCAAATAAGGTTGTTACTGAGTAAATTTCCCAAAGTAGTTGCACTAGGTGGCGATGGTACATTGAACTTGGCGGTCAATGCGCTAATAGGGAGCAGTTGTTCGTTAGCATTATTACCTTGCGGTACAGGTAACGATTTCTCCAGAGGGTTTAATTGCAAAGAAGATGATTGGCGAAAGGCATTATTTAATACACCGACAGCAATTGATATAGGAAAAATTAATAGCCGCTATTTTATTAATATTGCAGGGGTAGGATTTGATGCTCATGTGATTAAAACTATTAACGATAAAGCTAATTTTTCATCTTTTGATTACAGTTGGACGAGCATTAAAGAGCTATTTTATTATCAAGCTCAGCAGTTACAAGGTACGTTTAATAACGATGCTCGGCAGTATCAAAATTTAATTACTGTATTTGCTAATCATAAGTACTTTGGTGGCGGGCTAAAAATAGCGCCAAAAGCAGATTTAACTGATGGCCAGCTTGAGTGTTATCAAATGCGATCGGGTGGGCTTTTTTATAATGTAATAAGCTTTATTAAGTTATTTTTTAAGCGTCATGAGTATATAAAAAACCTTACCTATAGTCGCTTAAATACAGCTTCCATAAAAACTGAAGGGTTATTGATTGAAGCAGATGGTGAGCTGATAGGTAAAACTCCTGCAGTTGTAAGTGTGCATGGACAGGCCTTACTTTTTCATATGCCAATAAAAAAGCGCCTACAGTAAAGTAGGCGCTTTTGCGTTAGTTGCGTTAATAACGCGTCTAACTGGGGACGGAGCCACTTTTAGCTATTGCTCTATTAGCTAAAAAGGCGTTAATTCGTTTTGTTGGGGTAAGCACAATGGCGTTACCTAATAGCACTAAGCTAAACCCTGCAAAGGTATTTGCGTGCCATTCAAAGCCTTCAAAAAAGCTACTCAGTGTTACTGCCACTAACGGGAATAAAACAATAACGTAGCTGGCTTTTTCAGGGCCTATATTTTTTAGTAGTGCAAAGTAACAACCAAAAGCGATTACTGTGCCAAATATTGATAAATAAAGTAATGATAACCAGTAGCTAGTTGGGGCGTTTAAACTAAATTGCACATCGTTCATTAATACATATAAAGCTAAGCCTATAGCACTATATAACATGCCCCATGCATTGCCCTGCAATACGCCAATTTGCTTACGAGAATTACGAACGCTTACCATGTTGCCCAATGAAGCCACAAAGGTGCCACCAAGGGCAAGTAGTAACCCGACCAATGCACCATTACTTAAGTCGAACTGCTGTAACTGTGGCCAAAACAGACACGTAATACCTAATACAGCGAGTGCGGCACCGGTATAAATTCGTTTTGAGATAGGCTTACCAAAAAATAGTCGAGTGTTAACTATGTTCATAACCAGCAATAGTGAAAAGGCGATAGAGGTCATAGCGGAGGTTAAGTAATTTTGTGCCCAGTAAAGCATTAAGTAATTTAAGGCAAAATTACAAATAGCCAACAAAGCAAAAAAGCCATGATCGATTAATGAAAAGCGCATATCCGGTTTTTTGTACGCTACATATAACCACATTAAAAGCGCTGCAATAGCAAAGCGATAAAATAACGATAGCTCTACCGCAATATCACCTAGCTGAAATTCGATGGCTAACCAAGTAGAACCCCAAATTAAAACGGTTGTAATGTATAGCGTTGCACTTTTCATGGTTAGTCTCCAAAGCCCGATTGAATGGCTATTTTAAGACCTATCTGTATACTTACCATATACAGAAAAGTAAAAATGTAACCTATACAGATTTGGATGCGTGATGATAAGACAAAAAAATAGCCAGGGGCATGAGTTTCTATATCAGCAAGTTATTCAGTTGATCAGAGATATGAGCGCCCAGCAGGTTTTACTCCCTGGCGAAAAACTTCCATCACTGCGTAAAATGGCAGATAACTTAAACATTAGTATTCCGACAGTGAAGCAAGCTTATCAAACACTTGAAGATCAGGGGTTAGTAGAGGCACGTGAAAAATCAGGTTACTTTTTAAAAGCTGTTAACGCCGCGCATAACTTACCTAAGCGAGTTAAATTGAGTCGCGAGCCTGTTGTGGTAAATAAACAAGCCTTAATAGAGCAGGTATACAGCGCCATTCATCAAGCTAACGTAGTCCCTTTTGGTATCGCTAATCCAATTGCTGCTGCACCCACCGATAAAGCACTCGCCAGAAACATGCGCCGTGTAATGACAATTGCGGGCAGTAAAGCTATTAACTATGGACCAACAGATGGGTTTGTACCGCTGAAAAAGCAATTGGTGCATCGCTATTTAGATTTTGGTATTGGCATAAATATGGACGAGCTTGTGATCACCAATGGTGCGCAAGAAGCCATGGCTATTGCACTTAAGTGTGTGACAAAGCCAGGCGATGTAGTTGCCATTGAGACGCCTTGCTATCACGGGATTATCGAGTTAATAGAAAGCCTAGGGCTTAAAGCGCTCGAAATACCACTGTGCCCAGATAATGGTATTTGGTTAAGTGATTTGGAACGCGCTTTAAATGAGCATGATATAAAAGCGTGTTTATTCTCGACTGCAATTAGTAACCCTGTGGGCAGCTTTATGCCTGATACAAACAGACAGCAGCTGGTGGAGCTACTTGAAAGTCATGACGTAGTGCTTATTGAAGATGACGTATATGGCGATTTATATTTTACGGCAAAACGAGGCACACCTGCTTTAGCGTACTCTAAAAAAGGATTAGTGATTAGTTGCTCATCTTTTTCTAAAACGGCAGCGCCGAGCTATCGTGTAGGTTGGTTAGTTGCGGGTAAATTTGCAACGCAAGCAAGGCGATATAAAAGAGCACTAAGTTGCTCTGCTTCGTTAATAAACCAATGGACGTTATCTGAGTTTATTGCCAGTGGTGAGTACGACCGAAATTTAAAAGTACTTAGGCAACGCTTGCGCGATAATAAAGAGCGTATGCGATGGTGCTTACAACAAGCTATGCCAAAAAACACACGTATAAGCGATCCAAAAGGAGGCTGCGTTATGTGGCTAGATTTAGGAGGCGAGTACGATAGCCAAACATTGTTTTTACTTGCGCTTGAGGTTGGTATTAGTATTACCCCTGGGCTTGTTTTTTCGGCCTCTAATAAATATAAAAGCTGCGTAAGATTAAGTTATGGTGTGCAATGGAACGCGCAAATTGAGCAAGCAATAGTTACATTGGGTAAGCTTACTTTATTAGCTAAAAAGTAATACCAATCTGCTTATATATGGGGTCTATTTAACGTTAAGAAAATTACGCTAGAACTAGGCAAAAGTTTTTGTATCGAGTTGTTCTAAATAAAAAATTTTTAACGACGTTATAGTGCAATTTAATTCGTTAAATTGCTCAAAGATTTATGCAGGTTGGTATAAGTTTGCGAAACACAAAAAAGCAGCATTTAAGTAAACTTAAGTGCTGCCAAAGGGATGTTAAATAACGTTTGCTGTACTAATTTTGTTTAAAGCTAAATAACTGGTAACCTTCAAGCTCAGGCACTTGCATTACTAATTGCTCTTCTTGTTTTGCAATATCAGCAAAGTTTCCACATAAAGAGTTGGCACGTTCTTCAAGTGCGCTTGCATGTAGCTCTACTTTTTCTTCTATTTGTGCACCCATATTTTCCATACGTTGTTCAAAGGCATCCATATCACGGCCTGAACCAAGTAACTCAGAACCTAAAGCAACTAAAATACTGCCCATTGATTGCATTACTGCTGATTCAACCGCTGTTTCTATCTGCTGCTCAAATTGTTGTTCAAAGTTTTCGCCAAATTGATTAAAACTTTGTTGGCCCATCACAAATGTACCTTGCTGGTAAAATGTGTTTTCTACTTCGATTTTAATGTCATCCATAAGCTCAGACATATTATCAAGACCGTCAATATTAAATGCATTGCCTACTTCTTCTAATGCTACTCCGGCAATTTTAACACCCTCAAGCGCTATATTAGCTACTTCAGGTAATTGAGTGCGTAAGCTATCAGAGTACTTGGTTAGCGCGTCGCGCTGCGAACTATTCAGCGCTACAAGTTCGCCATTTACGGTTAAGTCACCATGGGTATTAAACTGCATGGTTTTATTGTTGGCGGTAAAAATTTCCAATTCGTTTGGCTTAATGCGCACATCATTTTTAAATTCGACGTTACATTCATCATTACTAAATGAAATTGCAGAATCGTTATCGTTATGAGCCATAGCGGCTGGTGAACAAATTAATGCGCTAACTAATAGTAATTTTTTCATGTTTGTTCTCTACTTTTTGTTGATGACGATTAATTAATAACAAGTTTGATGCCAGTTTTATTTTTTAATATAAAACATATGCTTAACTGTTTTTGTTTGTTTTTTAGTAAATGAAATTAATTAATAAATAACTATTTTTTAGTCAAATTGGCTAACTAATAAAAATTAATAAATTTTATTTATCGATACGATAAAAAACTCTCACTTTCCTCAATTCAAATTTAGCGCTATTTATTCACATTACTGACATGAAGACTATTTACAGTAGTCACGTGGCTTTATTTTGATGTTAATTTGCACAGCATTTTGACGTTAAACATTTTAATTTTACCGACTATTGCGATAATAAAATCCTTGGTTGGTCTCAAACACTTTATGGAGTGGGTTGTGGGTAAGACATTTAGTTACGATGCGCTAGATGACGATTTTGTTGAAGACGAGTACGAAATGCTCGGCCGTAATCAACACGATAAGAACAAGCAAAAGGTTAAAAAGAAGTTGGAAGACTACCTTGAGCAAAAACGCTTGCGTAAAAATCTAGGCGAAGATGATTTAAGCGATTACACCGATTAAATTTCACTAGTATAAATAAAATACCAATTAATATTGAGAGTTTAAATGTGCAGTTATGCGTATGTTTAAGTTTCAGTAGTATTGGCAATAAAGAGGCCTTGCGCCTCTTTATTACTTTTTAAAGCGCATTTTTAGTTTGTGCCAAAGCTTTTTGAATTGTAAGTTCTAGCTTTTCTGGTTTAGTAAAAGGTGCATAACGTTTAATTGGCGTGCCATCTGCGGCAATTAAAAATTTAGTAAAATTCCACTTTATTTTACGTGTTAAAAAACCAGGTAAAGCCGATTTTAAAAAACGAAAGACTGGGTGAGCATGCTTACCGTTTACATCTACTTTGGCCGCCATTAAAAAACTCACACCAAAATTAATTAAACACCCTTGCTCTATTTGTGTAGCGTCGCCGGGTTCTTGCTGACCAAATTGATTACACGGAAACCCTAAAATAACTAAACCTTGGCTAGCATATTTATTATGCAAAGCTTGAAGCGACTCGTATTGGTAGGTAAATCCACATTTACTTGCGGTATTAACAATAAGCACAACCCTACCTTCAAAATCACTAAAGTTAATAGGTTGACCCTGCAAGCTTGTTGCGCTTAATTGATGGAATTTGTGCATATTGGCGTCTTTTTTATTATTGTTATTGGTATTTTAACCTGAGTACAGTATTTCATAAAGTATAAAGAGTGCTCTAATTTAATATTAAAAATAGCCCCATACCGGCAAGTGTTGTGTAATAAATATTATGTGTTTTATAGGCAACAATGATAGCGACTATTGCTGCGCTTAAATAAGGGTTTTGCCAGTCTAAGTTAATGCCATCTTCATTCAAAAACACGATAGGCACCCAAATTGCTGTAAGCACCGCAGGTGCGCTAAAGCTTAAAAATTGCTGCATTTTAGGACCTACTTTAAACGGTAAAGCGCGGTGTAAAAATAAATAACGCGTAAAAAATGTAATACACGCCATGAGTAAAATAGTTGTCATCATGGCGTTGCTTCCTTTTTAGCGGTTAGCCTTGCTGTGCTATAACCTGCGGCCATTGCCAGCAGCGCTGAGCAAACAAGCCATAACTCAAATCCGGTACTTTTTAAAAGCGTTGCGCTAACGCCTGCTACAATTACCGTAACGAGTGAGGCCAAATTTTTGATTCCCGGAATAACTAACGCGATAAACGTGGCAGCAATCGCAAAGTCGAGCCCTAAATTAGTTAGGTCGGGCAGCATTGTGCCCGCTACAATGCCAATTAACGTCCAAATATTCCATGCAATATAAAAGCTAAAACCAGCGCTTAATGCGTATATTAAGCGTGTTTTTGTTCTATATGCTCTTCGATGATGAGAAAACGCAAACAGCTCGTCGGTTAAAACAAAACTTACTGGTAAGCGCCAACGCATAGGTTGATCAATCACCTTATGACGCACGGCTAACCCGTATAAAAAATGCCGAGAGCTAATAATAAATGTTGTGAATAAAATTGTGAGCAATGGTGTGTTGCCCGCCATAAGTTCAATCGCAACAAGCTGTGCAGAGCCTGCAAATACTAATAACGACATTGCTTGGGTTTCAAAGGCGCTAAAACCATTTTGAATCGCTAAAGAGCCGCATAAAATACCCCAAGGAACAACGGCTAAACACAGTGGTAGCATATCTAAAAAGCCTTTTAAAATAGCTTTTTTAACTGGTTGCATGATATTTACTCTCACGGCTTGTAGAATGGCTCATAAGGATACCTTAATATTATGATGTTAAAGTAGTTAACAAATTAAATAATACTGTTTTTTTAAGGATAGGCACAATGACGACGTTAAAAGTGTGGGATGGGTTTATTAGATGCTTTCATTGGTTTTTGGTTGTAAGTATTGCAGTGCTTTATTTTAGTATTGAAGAGGGCATGATTGAGCTTCATTTTGTTGCTGGCTTTTTTACTTTAGCACTTATAGTAACACGTTTAATTTGGGGTGTTATTGGTAGTAAAACCGCGAGATTAAGTGGGTTACTGCACTCTCCTAGAGCTATTTTAAAGGCATTAAAATCACCAAGCGAATCGTTAGGCCATTCAGCACCCGGTAGCTGTATGGTGATAGTGTTTTTTATATTGATCATAACGCAACTTGTAAGTGGCTTAATGAGCAGTGATGGTATTTTAACTGACGGGCCGCTTGCTCAATATGTGTCTAGCGATACGATTGATTTTGCCAATTGGCTACATGAGCTGAATTTTGACATTTTACTTTATGCTATTGGCTTGCATGTATTAGCTATTATTGTTTATAGAATAAAAGGCAAACCGCTAGTTAAGGCGATGATCACAGGCTCAAAAGAGTTAAAAGCGGATGACTCTGAGGCTAAAGTAACAAAAGCGTCTTGGCCTGCGTGGTTAATATTTATATCTTTATTGGTGTTGCTGGTATTTACGTGGGCGAAAGAGCCTTTAACTTATTTGTTTAGTTAAAAACACATTAAACCAACCTTAAAGGGTTGGTTTTTGTTTTTGGTTACATTCTTTTGTTTGATTGTTATGCGGGGTCGAATTATAATCGCCGCATTGCTGGCAAACTAGCCGAAAGGTTAGGACGCAAAGTTTCCGGTCTAAGGCTTTTTAAAAGCTATGGTAGCGGGACTACTGCATAACGTGTTGTTATGTATCACTTGCCCTCAGTGTATTTTTTGTGTATCCATAGTCTATGGATAAAATTTTGTAACTCTTAAGGTGTTGCCGTGTTTATGCATACGTCGTTGGCCTGTGGAAAGTGGTCAACAATAGGTTGCTTAAATCATCATACCCAATTATTTATTGGTGATGTGGTGAGTGTAACCTTTTACGACATGCAAGGAGAGCTGGTTAGTTTATCATTTGATTACAAGATCACCTCGCTTGAGCAAGGTGAGCCTCACGCATGGCCACGTTTAGTTGCCGAGCATATTAATGTGCATGTTCCTCTGGTTAGCGCAGGTAAAATGACCGAACAGGGTTTAATTGTAGCCTATAGAAATAATGAAATTTTTGCTTTGCAAAGCAGTGGTATATGTAAAGCACACGTCGACTTTCATTGTATTGCAAAATGCGATGAGCGTGTTGTTAAGAACCTTGATACTTATGATTACGTGTACCCTGAAAATTGTGAAAACTATAATGCGGGTACAAAGGTATTGCAGCCAAAAACTGGGCATGTATATCAATGCAGGCCTTGGCCATTTAATGAGTTTTGCCGCACGAATGACGATAATAAGTCTATGTTCGAACCCGGTGTAGGGCAAAGCTGGGCTATGGCTTGGCAGCAAATATAAAGCTTAAATTATCTTCCCAAAGGTATAGCGGTTTTAGTAATGAAGCGTTTACCGTTTTAGCCCATCCAACTATTGGATGGGCTTTTTTATTTTTATGATAAACTGCAAATCACATTATTTTTTTAATTGGTTTTGTTGTGTCTCGTCCTGTCTACTCTTTAAGTTTATTACCTAATTTCCCGATTGCTAAACAGCAAGCCCATACATTAAGTACTCATAATAAGATACGTACCGATAATTACTATTGGATGCGTGATGACGATCGCCAGGATGAGCAAGTACTTGCGCATTTACATGCTGAAAATGCGTACTGCGATGAACAGTTAGCTGCTATGAAGCCACTACAAAATACACTTTTTGAAGAGTTAAAAGCACGCATTGTAAAAGATGATAATTCGGTACCCGTTAAAGACGGGAAATACTGGTATCACTCAGAAGTTCGTGGTGATGATGAATACTCACGTCACTATAGAAGTACGAGCATAAAGGCCGATAATAAAGAGCTTTTACTCGATGTTAATGTCTTAGCTGAAGGATTTGAGTTTTTTGAGCTGGGCGAAGTCGCACTAAGCCCATGCGAGCAGCTTATGGCTTACTCTGAAGATACTGAAGGTCGTCGTATTTATAATGTTCGCTTTAAAAGCTTAGCGACCGGTGAAATGCTTCCTGATGTGCTTGAAAATACAGAAGGACAAGTTGTTTGGGCTAACGACAATAAAACTGTTTTTTATGTAAAAAAAGATTTAAAAACGCTATTAGGATACCAAGTATTTAGGCATGAGCTTGGCAGCGAGCAAAGCCAAGACGTAATGGTCTACGAAGAGCAAGACAGCAGCTTTTTTATGGGACTTGGTAAAAGCCGCGATGAAAGCTTAATTATTATTGATTTAGCATCGACAGAGACCAACGATACATGGGTGCTTGATGCTAATAAGCCCACTGGCGAATTTAAAGCATTAATGCCGCGTGAAGATGGCCACGAGTTTGACGTAGATAAGCTAGGTGACACATTTTATATTGTGACTAACTGGCAAGCTAAAAACTTTAGATTAATGACGGCAACAAACGAAACAATTGCTGATAAAACACAATGGGTTGAGCATACAGCTCACAGAGAGAATGTACTGCTTGAAGGTGTAGAGTTATTTAATGACTTTTTAGTATTGAGTGAACGCGAGCAAGGGCAAGCTCGATTTGTAGTTGTTAATAGGCAAGGGGATCGTATGGCACTTGAGTTTGCCGATCCTTGTTATTATGCTGCAATAGCAATGAACCCAGAGCCAGACACACGCACTGCGCGTATTTATTACTCAAGTTTAACAACACCAGGTTCTTTATATGATGTTGATTTAGCAACTGGCGAAAAAACACTACTTAAACAGCAAAAAGTACTCGGTAGTTTTAATGCCGATGACTATCAGTCTGAGCGATTAATGGTAACTGCTCGGGACGGAGTGAAAGTACCCGTATCAGTTGTTTATCGAAAAGACAGCTTTAAAAAAGATGGCACAAATCCGTTATTTCAATACGGCTATGGTGCGTATGGCTATACGATTGATCCAAGTTTTTCAAGTTCATCGCTGAGCTTGCTCGATCGTGGTTTTGTTTATGTAATAGCACATGTTCGAGGCTCTGAAATGCTAGGTCGCGAGTGGTACGAACAAGGTAAAAAAGAGCATAAACAAAATAGCTTTAGTGACTTTATTGATGTGACAAAAGCGCTTGTTGCACAAGGCTATTGTGATAGCAGCAAGGTGTTTGCCTCAGGCGGCAGTGCTGGTGGTTTATTAATGGGGGCGGTTGTAAACCAAGCACCAGAGTTATATTGCGGTGTTGGCTGTCATGTACCATTTTTAGACGTATTAACCACGATGCTTGATGAAAGTATTCCGCTCACAACAAATGAATATGATGAATGGGGTAATCCAAATGAGCCTCAGTTTTATGATGTAATTGAAGCTTACTCGCCGTATGACAATATTCGCGCCCAAAACTATCCGAACATACTCGTTACTACCGGTCTTCATGACTCACAAGTGCAGTATTGGGAGCCTATGAAGTGGGTTGCAAAAATGCGTGAACTTAAGACTGACAGTAATATTTTAGTATTTAAAACCGATATGGATGCAGGGCACGGCGGTGCATCAGGTCGCTTTAAAAGTTTAGAGGAAAAAGCACTCGAAATGGCCTTTTTTATTGCTTTATTAAATTAACTGCAAAATCGGAAAATTGTATTATCCTATATATAGAAGTTGATATATGTAAGGCGATATATGTTTGGTGCACATGGTGAATTTCAAATTTGTTCACAGCCCCCTCAGATGTATTTAGAATTGAAAGGGAGCTTTAATAATGAAGGCATTACGCTGTTAACTAATGGAGTTGTTCAGGAGTTGAGCACTCACCCTGAAAATACGATTAAGTTTGTGGTTGTTAATTTAAAAGAGTTTGAGCTGTTAACTTTGGATGGCCTCGATTCATTAGAGGCCTATTTTGCCGGTGTAAAAGAACGTGGCTATCAACGAGTTGATTATATAAACATTAATATCATAGCTAAAAATATGTTTGAAAAAGTATGGAAAAATAGCGATGTAGAAGTTAATTTTTATAAAGATACCGAAAGCTATTTATTAGTGCACCCAAATGACAGTTATATAAAACAGAACTGGTAATTAATATGAGTATTATAAACCGCTATTGAAGAGGGCTTATAATACTCTCTAAACACCCTTTATAGCGCCGTGAAAGGTTTAAACACATATCGTTTTTCAGTCTTACTCTATAATCGCCACTGTCAGTAGGCATCAGTTCGCAAATAGCTTGTTTTCTTACCAGCGTAGAGCGATGAATGCGAACAAATCCTTCAGGTTCTAGTTGTTGTTCAATATTTTTCATGGTTTCGCGATGTAGTACCGGCGTATTACCTTGGGTAAAATGCAGCTCTACATAGTTGCCCGCGCCATTAATCCAAATAATATCATTTATATCAATTAGCCTTACCTTACCTACATCTTTAACCACAATGTGTGATGATGGCTTTTCAGCTTGTGTGCTTTGCTGGTATTGGCGTTCGGCCGCACTTGCAATCGGGCAAAGGTGAATCAGCTTATCAAAGCATTTATCAATACGTGATGCAGTTGAATCTAATATTAAAAAATCTACAGCGCCAACTTCAAAGGCAAAACTCGCAAAATGTCCCGATTGAGCAATAATGACTAACTTCAGCTTTTTAGCAAGCTCAGTTAAATGCACTATTTGCATAGGGTCAGCTAGGTTGGTTAGTTCGTAAAACAGTACGTTGTATTGATCTGTGTCTATTTGATCTAACCTATTTGTTTGAAGAAAAGATTGAGATTCAAAGTGTCGGTGATCTTGCACACGCTTTGTTAAAAATGTTGCAAACTTAGTGTTACTAACAAAAGTTAATGCATGAAAAGAAGCGATCATTATTTTATATCTCTTGCTGTATATAATAATAAAGACCGTGCTTAGCGGAAAAACTGTTATGAAAAGTACAATATATTTATAAAATAATTGTGACGTACTGATTCATCCCATAAAAGCTGCTATTCGTACCAAAGACTACGCCTCATAAATAATGCCCGTAGAGTGTTTAAATAAATCCCCTTACTGTAATCCGCGAAGTAACCATTTAGTTACAAAAATAACAATTCAGGGGAATTATATGACATTAACTAACAAAGGTAGCGCGCGATTATTTAAAAAATCGTCGTTAACAGTTGCGCTAAGCAGCGCGATACTTGCAAGCTTTTCATTTCAAGGTGTTGCAGCAGAAGATGACGAAATAACTAAAATAGAACGCGTACAAGTTACAGGATCTCGAATTCGTTCAGCTGAGGCAATGTCATCGGCTCCTATTCAAGTTGTAGATAGTGCTGCTATCGATGCATCAGGGTCATTAAATATTCAAGACTTATTATTAGAGAACCCTGCATTTGGTACACCAGCTATTAGCCGTACTAACTCAAACTTTAATACCGCAAGTGCGGGTGTTGCTACTGTTGATTTACGTAATTTAGGCTCTAACCGCACATTGGTTTTAGTGAATGGTCGTCGTTATGTATCAGGTGTACCA
Organism: Pseudoalteromonas sp. TB25; assembly: GCF_000497995.1. Classification (NCBI taxonomy): domain Bacteria; kingdom Pseudomonadati; phylum Pseudomonadota; class Gammaproteobacteria; order Alteromonadales; family Pseudoalteromonadaceae; genus Pseudoalteromonas; species Pseudoalteromonas sp. TB25. The sequence goes on along the minus strand of NZ_AUTI01000412.1, from coordinate 9,873 downwards.
GGTAGCTCTGCTGTCGATTTAAATACTATTCCGAGTCAATTCATCGAACGTGTTGAAATTATGACAGGTGGTGCTTCATCTGTTTATGGTTCTGACGCTGTTGCTGGTGTAGTTAACTTTGTACTAAAAGATGATTTTGAAGGTATTGAATTCGAAGGCCAATATGGTGAATCAAGCGAAGGCGATGATGAATCACGCCAATTTAACTTTACCTCAGGCTTATCAAGCTCAGATGGGAAAGGGCACGCGATGTTCCATCTTGGGTATTCTGATCAAGGTGCTGTTTTTTCACGTGACCGTGACCGCTCGGCAGTAGACCAATTTTCAGGTATCTTCTTTGAAGATGATCCAGTAGCAAACCCAGGTTCTGTATTTGATGCTGTAAGTCCATTTTTATCTTCATTTCCGCCACAGGGTCGCTTTAGCGCTGGGGATGAAACATTTACGTTTAATGATGCAAACACCCTACAAAACTCGTTTAGTACTAACGGTGGCGATGGCGTAGCTGCAAATGGTTTTAACCGAAGTGGCGTACGTACGATAGCGATACCTACAGAACGTTACTTATTTGCCTCAAATGGTAGCTACGAGCTAAGCGACAAGCATAGCTTTTTTTATGAAGGTACTTACGCTGCAACAACAACCGTTTCTGAATTAGAGCCATTTCCTTTTGCCTCTGACGACATCTATGCAAATGGCCAAGTACCAATTGAATTTAATGTAAACGGTGAAATATTGCGTAACGCATTTGTACCTGATGATATATATAACGCAGCAACCGACACCGATGGTGATGGTATGCGTGATATCTTTTTTGCAAAGCGCTTAAGTGATATCGGTAACCGTGGAGCACGAGCTGAGCGTGATACATTCCGTTTAGCACTAGGCTTTCAAGGTGAAATAGCAGATGGTTGGTTCTACGATACTTACTATGTATACGGTAAAACAAAAGAGCAGCAAGTTTCTGGTGGTTTAGTTAACGTACAAAGCTTTCGTCAAGGTTTAGAGGCTGTTATCGATAGCCAAGATTTAGATGGTGATGGTATTACTGATGAGGCTATTTGTATCGATGCGACAGCACGTGGCTTTAACTGTGCGCCGGTAGACATTTACGGTTTCAATTCGCTATCGCAAGGTGCTATTGATTTTGTAAGTGCACCTAGCTCACTTTCAACGTCGGTTGAGCAAGAAATCATTGGTGGTAATATTTCAGGTGATTTATTGGATTTACCGGCAGGTACGGTAGGTATCGCTGCTGGTTTTGAATACCGTGAAGAGTTCTCACGTAGTGAATTTGATGCTCTACAGCAAGCTGGCCTTAATGCGGGTAATGCAATTCCAGCAACAGAAGGCTCGTTTGATGTAACTGAATATTATGTAGAAGCAAACATCCCCGTGCTTGATTCTGTAACAATGAATGCAGCAGTTCGTTTGTCTGACTACTCAACAGTAGGCAATACTGAAAGTTGGAACGTGGGTATAGACTGGGAAGTAATGGATAGCTTACGTTTACGTGCTACCCGTGCACGTTCAACACGTGCTCCAAATATCGATGAACTATTTTCTCCACCTTCACAAACTTTCCCAAGTGGTTTAAACGATCCATGTTTAGGTGTTACTAATAGTGGCGGTGGTGCTGCAGGTGATGCTTGTCGTACAGATGTTGGTGTTACAACTAATATCGCTTCAAATGGCGAGTTCACGCTTAACCAGTCTGACTTACAAGGTATTAGTGGTTTTAACCGTGGCAACCAAGATTTAAAAGAAGAAGTTGGTGACTCTGTGACAGTAGGTTTAGTATTTACACCAGAAAATCTAATATCAGGCCTAGACATTACGCTTGATTACTTTGATATCGAAATTACAGATGCAATCGTATCAACACCTCGTCAGTTTATTCTTGACCAATGTTATGGTGGTGGCGATACAAGCTTTTGTGACTTTATAACTCGTCGTAGTGCGCCATCAGGTAATAATAGTGCTGGTTCACTAGAGTTTATTGACAGTGGTGTATCTAACAGTGGTGGTTTAGGTACAGAAGGTGTTGATTTAACACTAACGTACTCTACTGATATTGGCCCAGGTGCGTTTAGAACTCGCCTTGCTTATACTTACCTAATTGATGGTTATAGCATTCCACTTCCAGGCGCTGATAAAGATGAGTTTGCTGGAGAAATTGGTGCATCAGAGCATAAAGCTAACTGGAACTTTGGTTATAAACTTAACGACTTTGATTTTAACTGGAGCTTAACTTACATTGGCGCTGCAGACTTTGATGATCAATTCTTAAGTGGTTTTGGTATTGCTCCAGGTGGAGTAGGGATTGGTTCAGTGACATATCATGATGTTCAAGCAAGTTACCATATCAGCGATTCAACAGAGCTTTACGCTGGTGCGAGTAACTTATTTGATAAAGAGCCACCACGCATTTTATCGGGTGTGAGCGGTTCAAGTACTGGTACTGAAACAGATGCAGGTACGTATGACCCAATTGGTCAATCATTCTACATAGGTTTTAGAAGTAAATTCTAACCAACAATAACGACACTAATATAGTTACTTAATTCGTAACGTTCACAAAGCCTCAGTATTGCTGGGGCTTTTTCATGGGGAAAAATAATGTAGTAGTAATGCTTATACATTGTTTATCCCAATATATGAGCATTACACCCACTTAAACCCAAAACAACGCCACTGGTAACAGGGGCGTTGTTTAGTATTGGGAGGAGGCTAATATAGTAACCGAATCGCTTGATTATTTAACGATTTATCCCTATTTGTAGCCCTCTTCATTGAGGGCTTTTTTTTGCTGGTTTAGTCTAAGTAAGCCTTTAGCATCCAAACCAGTTTCTCTTGCTCTGAAATGTAATCGCTCATTAGTGAGGCTGTACCTTCATCGTCTGCATCACCAGCTTGGCTTAAAATATCACGCTGCATGTGAATTAATGTACTGTAACCAGCAAGTAGGTTTTCTACGGCTGTAACACCATCACTAATACCTTTAGCTTCTTTAATTTTACTTACTTCAAGGTAATCAGAAAATGCATGTAGTGGTGCGCCATCTAACGTTAAAATACGTTCTGCAACTTCATCTACTTTTAGAAGTAGCAAGTTATAAATTTCTTCAAACTTAACGTGTAGTTCAAAAAAGTTACGGCCTTTAATATTCCAGTGAAAACCACGCGCATTCATGTATTGAATCTGGTAGCTACTCAATAATGTATTGAGTGACTTTATGATGTCTTCGCTTTTTGCGCTGTTTAGACCAATTGCGTTTACATGTGACATAACTTGCTCCTGAATAACCGTTTGTTTGTGAACTTGTGATAAGTATTACTAATTTCGATAAATTAGTAAAATCGTTTAAATGTATCTAGTTAATAGTTTTAACCTATTAGCTGTTTTTGATACCTGTATTCACTTTAGACTATTAATAGAAATGGGACTGATTAATAAAAATACTACCCCTCAAAAATAAATAAAACCCAGAAGTATATAAATCATGATCTAAAACAAACTTTATTCAAGGTAATAACTTAGCTATTTTTTTATTGATGTAGGTCAAAAATCATCCACCCTAACGGCGCATAATAATGTTGTCGAAATAATTAGGAGAGATAACATGCATGCAAAAACAGCGAAACAAAATAAAGCAGAGTTAATCGTGGTAGGAATTGCAGTCATCGCATTTGTGCTTGGGCTAGTCGCGCACTTAGCAGGAGCAAGCTTTGCGAACTCAGATTTTTTTGGTTACATTGCGGCGCCCATTCCGCTGATACTGGCTGTGATATTTTTAATTAGTTATAAAATAGCAGCCAATGCTGAGGATTAATCTTTCTCGTTTAAGCACTTTAAAATGTAATCGAGTACTTGGCGCGAGTAAATCATACTGGTATGGCTTAAATGAAACACTTTATGTTCGGCCATACCTTTAAGTTTGGTTTCATCTAGTAATACAGTGCCATCTGACTGGCTACCTTTGATTATTAAAGGCATAAGCCCAATAGGTAAATCCCCTGCGATACTATAAAGCTTAGCTTTAAAAGGCCAATTACCATTTTTAGTAAGCAAAAATTCAACACTATTTTTTAAAAATGATTCAAACCCTTTTTGCTTCATTTTTTGCGCTATATGGCTGCCTTTATGTGGAGTACCCAGTGTAATTACCTTCGTAATATTCTGGCTAGCAGGAGAGTTTGCCTCTAGGTAAGCACGTGCAATCAGCCCTCCCATTGAGTGGCATACAAGCGCTGCAGGTTCGTTAGAAATACACTCATCAATTTGTGCAAATATGGTATCGCGGTGAGGGTCGAGCGTATTATAGGTAATGTTTAATACCGTCATACCCGACTCTTCAAGTCGTGAACAAAGTGGGCGCATAACAAAGCCAGACATATACAAGCCATGTAAAACAATAACGTGTTTAACTTTCATATGCTCCCTAATACCAATTTTATTAAAAACATGATCATCCTAGCGTATTAGATAATCCGCTACCTGCGTTAAAAATTATTTAGATAGAACAACTATATGTCATAATTTTCGCCTTGTTATCGACTTATTTATTTGTCGCTATAATAGATAACTAATTTAATGCAATTGGTATAACTACCGTAATTACATTAACTGTAGCGGTTTTATTTCAATATTGGTTGTATCGGTATTTACCCATACTTCACCATCTTGAATGGAAATGGCGAGCTTAATTCCACGATCAACCAAAGCAGCAAGTGCTTGTGTTGCTGCGTAATCAAGGCTAAAAATACTTAGATTTTTAAATTCATACAATTTAGGTTGATGTTTTTGCCACCAAATTGCTTGATTGTTTTCACCATAAGTATATAGCACCACTTTTTTAGATTTATTACAGGCTTTTTTAAGGCGTTTCTCATCTGGTAAGCCAAGTTCAACCCATAGTTCTATTTCTTCACTATAGCTTACATGCCAAAGTTCAGGCTCATCATCAGCACTTAACCCTTTAGTAAATTCTAAACCATCACAGCTATTTAGCGCAAAAGCGAGTAAGCGAATCATCAACCTTTGGTCGGTTTCTGATGGGTGTTGAGCCAAGGTTAAATTAAAATCTTGATAAACGTGGCGGTCCATATCGCTAAGCGATAACTGCACTTTCATAATGGTGGATTTAAGAGCCATAACAACTAATCTGAAAAAATTTGCGCCAGTATAGCGCAATTAAATGAATTGCCAGTTAAAATAGCGGTTAATTATACGTTAGGAGTTAAAAATGGCTATCCAGTGGTTCCCTGGGCGCTTGTATTAACTTCCGTGCCGCTCCGTAGTGTTACTTAAACTCCTTAAAAAACATGTGTTTAATCTGTTTTTATTCCGTATTTGTCCAGTCTAATCTTGTTGCTTCTACTATTTTTAGTACCCACGTTAGTACCCATGAGATTATGTTTTATATATACTAGCCTTAATCATCATTATGGAGCTTATTATGGCTAGGCCTGTAGTTCGTCTAACGGATAAGAAAATAAAATCAATTACTAGTACAGGCAAAGAACAAACGCTTTCTGACGGTGGCGGTCTTCAACTGCGTGTTTTACCTAGTGGTACTAAATCTTGGCAATTTAAGTTTAAAGATCCAATAAGTGATAAATTTAATAAATTACCCCTTGGGCTTTATCCAGCACTATCGCTTGCTAACGCACGTACTAAAGCTATTGAGTATCAAGAACTACTAGCGCAAGGTATTAACCCAAAGGCATATGAGCTTGCAAAAAAGCGAACAGAGAGCCGAAAAGCTGCGAATACTTTTTTAGCTGCCGCAGAGCTTTGGTTTGAACGAAAAAAGCCAACTGTTACACCTCATCATGCAGCTAGAGAATGGCGAACGCTTGAGATGTATATTTTCCCGAAAATGAAGGGCATGCCTTTAGAAAGCATTACAGCGATTGATACCATTGAGATTCTAAGACCACTTGAGGCTGACGGTAAACACTCTACAATCAAGCGTATTTGCCAAAGCCTGAATCAAATCATGGATTACTCAGTAAACCATGGTTTCATCAATGCTAATCCACTAGCAAAAATCATAAAAGTATTTACTAAAAATAAAGTAGAACATATGGCTACTATTAAGCCTGAAGAGCTCCCTGATTTTTTAACTGCTTTGAATAACTCACAAACTATTCAGAATAAAACTAAACTTTTAATCTTGTGGCAATTGCACACTATGACTCGCTCAAAGGAAGCCGCAGGCACTAAGTGGGCTGACATTAATATTGAAGAGGCTGTATGGGCGATCCCAGCCGAAGAAATGAAGCGTAGAAAGGCCCACAGAGTGCCTTTAACGCCTGCAACTTTGGCAATACTTGAACAAATGAAACCACTCAGCGGTCACCATGAATATGTATTCCCGAGTGAGCGTAATGAAAAGGGCCATGCAAGTACCTATACGGTGAATGCAGCCATTAAACGCAGTTTAGGCTACAAAGGTAAGCTGGTAGCCCATGGACTGCGTTCTGTCGCCTCTACAGCACTTCATGAAAAAGGTTACGATAGTCTGTTAGTTGAAGCCTGCTTAGCCCACGCAGATGAAAATGAAACAAGAGCGGCATATAACCGCTCTGATTATTTAGAGCAACGCAGGCCAATAATGGGCTGGTGGAGTGAGTTAATTGAGCAGGCTAGTCTCAAATAAATGTACTTAATCAAGTTTTGCTTTGACTATTTCATTGAGAGCTTTTCTCTCTGTAGTATTTAGTTTTTTAGCGTAGTTGGTTAGTTTTTTTTGGTTGGCTTTGGTTAAACCAAAGAGGTTATTATTCTTTTGGCGAAGTATATTTTGTTTGTGTGCGTTGTATAATGCTGTAGTTAGTTCACTTGTTGTTGGTAGCTTGTCTTTTTTTAAACCAACAAAAACTATATTTAATTTCAATGCATTAGAGTGAACGGGTATATCCTGATAAGTATTTATACCGTCTATTGTAAATCTTATACCGTTATATTTTCTTTCTACATATCCCATGATTGCGCTATTAGGATATGGATTAACTTTGTAATGTGCATATTGATCGCAGTTCAATGATTTTAATGAGGCTTTTTTAAGAGCAGCTTTGTCTTTGTTTTTTAATTCTAGATAATGCGAATATAATTCTAAAAAAGGTGTTTTATTTGTGACCTCAGAGCTGTTTTCTGTGTTCAGGTCGATGAAGGGCGCATTTCTCGCTGTAATATTTACGGTATTATTGTGATTAGAAACCTTCTTTTTAGAAAAGTACTTACTAACTAGAGTAATACTTGTTAGTGGTGCAGTGAAACGCTCTAAGTAGCGACCGTTTAAAAAATTCCAATTACTTATCAACGCAATAACAGACCAATAGATTGTCTCATTATCAATTGGTTTTATGAATTGGAGCGTATCTTTTTTCCCTGAAGCTACCTCTAGTTTCTCTATTAGATAACGCCAAACCCAGATACATGTTTTTTCATCTTTTATATCTAACCATGGAAGTGGTGTTTTACCTGTTACAAACTGTGAATAGCTGCGCTTCATAGTCAGTAAGTAGTCTTGTTTAACTTCTTCGCCGCAAAGTGTAGCATCAAAAATTCTAATGATTAGAGGGTAAATCTCTTTAACGTTACAAGCAAAATCTCGAAAGTACTTATTTGGGGGGGCGTAGTAATAGCGTTTAGGAGGGTTAAATTTCAAGTAAAAAAATACCCAGCATAACTGTTTTGGCTCTCTATCTGACAGCCAATTGAAACTCTCAATAGGTAGCATATTTGCAAAGTAACTCTTCATTAACTTTCTCAATTCATACTTGAGACGCCACCCTTTTACATTAATGGATTCATGTTCCCAGCACTGAATAATATAGCGAGCTTCTTGAATGTTTCTAGGAAATCGATTTACCTGAAACAACTCAGTGTGATGAATATATTCAACTAACCAATACAGTGATCTTTCATCATTTTTGAATGTGTCTAGCCATGACATTTTTTGTAATTCCTTATAAAGTGAAGTTTATTTATAGCATAACTAAAGCGTAATTTATAAGTGATTTATTCATAAAAAATAAAATTATATATAGTAAAAAAAACGTAACTAAGATGCTTTGTATGAGCTCGTTTTTACTGGGGTAAGCTATGTTTTAGTGTTTATTTTCTTAGTTTTGCTTTTATGATCTATCGCATGCTAGTTTTGAAAAAGCAAATATTAAGCTTTGCAGGCAGATGAATTGATCCCACATCGGTACTACTTTTCTCTTTTTTCTTTCACTTAAATTCAACTCAACAGCCTATGGTTTTTTGATTCATACCACACAAACCTGATGGGTTGTTTTTCTGTATAGGTAATATATACACAGCACTACCTTTTCAAACTTATAAAGCAATAATGGATAAATAATTACTAAGGAGACACCTCTTATGTGACTAACTAAAATCAAGAGGAAAATAATGAATATACGTCATCCAGTTAATAGGAACTTAGTGATAAACAAAGGGGGGTTCTACAAAAATATTCCTGTATGGAATAAGGGAGATTTGATACAAAATTATTTAATATCTATTGAGCAGGTTCTAACTCAAAGTCTGAATGAATCGCCCCGTGTTTGCCAGAGACTCAATAACTTGAGAAACTGGAACTATGAAAAAATCAAATCGCTATACATCAGAATTTCGTGAACGTGCAATTAGGCTTGTTACCACACAACAGCATGAATACCCTTCTCTTTGGGCTGCGCTAGTATCGATTTCAGATAAACTGGGATGTACCCCAGAAACACTTAGAGCATGGGTCAAGAAATCTCAAGCTCAACCGTCTAAACCCTCTTCTAATACGCAATCAACTGAAGAACGCCTTGCCGTCTTAGAGCGCGAGAATAAAGAGCTCAAGCGAACGAATGATATCCTGAGGCAAGCTGCCGCTTTTTTCGCCCAAGCGGAGCTCGACCGCAAACAGAAGTAATAGTGGATTTTATTGATGCTTGCAGAGAGCATTACGGTGTCGAGTCAATTTGCAAGGAATTGCCGATTGCACCATCAACGTATTATTCTCATAAACAGATACAAAGAGAGCCTGAGCGACTGTCTAACCGCAAAAAGCGTGATGCTGAGCTGATAATACTCATTCGCGAAGTGTGGGAGGATAATATGTCAGTTTATGGTGCAAGAAAAATATGGAAGCAGCTACAGCTTGACGACCATCAAGTCGCCCGCTGTACAGTCGAACGATTGATGCGAGTTATGGGAATTCAAGGTGTTCGTCGGGGTAAAGCACATAAGACAACGATACCTGACGAGCAACAAGATAAGCCACTTGATTTAGTTAATCGTCAATTTACTGCTGAGCAGCCAAATCAACTTTGGGTAGCTGACATCACCTATGTTGCCACATGGAGTGGGTTTGTTTATGTCGCTTTCGTGATAGATGTTTTTTCACGATACATTGTAGGTTGGCGTGTATCAACGACAATGCACACAGAGCTTATTCTTGATGCGTTAGAGCAAGCTATTTGGCATCGTGGCAACCCCGAAGGGTTAATTCACCACAGCGACAGAGGCAGCCAATATTTGTCTATACGATACACTGAGCGACTTGCTGAAGCTGGAATTCAAGCGTCTGTAGGCAGTGTGGGTGACTCTTATGACAATGCATTGGCTGAAACAATAAATGGATTATTTAAAACAGAGATTATTCGCAGAAATGGCCCGTGGAAGAATGTTGATGCTGTTGAATACGCAACGTTAGAGTGGGTCAATTGGTTTAATAATCAACGCTTATTATCTTCAATTGGGTATATTTCACCAGCTCAATATGAAACAGACTACTATGATAATTTAAACGAGTCAGGTAAAGTGGCCTGACTTAAACAAACTGGTCTCCGATGAACTCGGGGCGATTCA